>CAZAXX010000116.1:0-1636 GCA_964489265.1 uncultured Coxiellaceae bacterium | reverse complement strand
ATAAAACGTAAAAATATGGGCAGAAGCTATATCGTAACCAAACAACAACCGGATGATTTTTCCTGTGGTCCCACAGCGGTTAAACACGCTTTGGAAATTTTTGGTAAAAGAAAATCTATAAATAGTTGCACTTCCGCGCAGTTCAGCAACAACTCGTTCAGTTCAGTCAACGCCTGCTGAACTGTTAATCCTTTACGGTAAATTGTTTTATAAGCGCGCTTCAAATACAGCATAGTATCCGCTGAATAGCCACGTCGTGTCATGCCGACCGTATTTAATCCGAAAGGTTTCGCATAATAACCCGATACTTTTACAAATGGCGGCACGTCTTTAATAACAACTGAGTTCGTGGAAATAAAACTATGCGCACCCGTTCGGCAAAACTGCGATACGCCTGAGAACGCGCCCATAATAGAATAATCATCTATCGTCACGTGTCCTGCCAATGAAGCATTGTTAGCAAAAATGGTATGATTTCCAATGACGCAATCATGTGCAATATGAACATAGGCCATGAATAAATTATCGCTGCCAATTTTTGTCATCGATTTATCTTGTGCCGTACCCCGATTTAACGTGCAAAACTCGCGAATCACATTGCGATCGCCTATTTCCAAAAAAGTTCTCTCGCCTTGAAACTTCTTATCTTGGGGCATTTCACCAATCGATGAAAATTGAAAAATTTTGTTGTCTTTACCGATTTTAGTCGGCCCTTGAATCACGACATGCGGACCAATCCACGTTCCCTCGCCAATCTCAACTTCAGGCCCAATAACAGTCCATGGACCAATCTGAACATTTGCCGCGATTTTAGCACTAGGATCAATAACTGCAGTTTGATGAATCACAAGATTAACCTCTTTTTGTACGTGCGCTGGTTAATTCAGCAGCACATGCCAACTGATCACCCACATAAGCTGACGCTTGTAGTTTCCAGATTTCTTTTTTTGTACGCAATAACTTTACTTCTAAACGCAACTGATCACCCGGCTCAACAACGCGGCGAAATCTCGCGTTATCAATACCTGCGAAAAGATACAGAGTCCCATCACTCGGAGTAGAGTTTGTGGACTTGTAAGCAAGCACACCTGCTGCTTGAGCAAGCGCTTCAAGGATTAACACACCCGGCATAACAGGACGATTGGGGAAGTGTCCCACAAAATAGGCTTCATTCATCGTCACATTTTTCAATGCAACCAACGACTCACCTTCTTTTATTTCGAGCACACGGTCGATTAAAAGAAACGGTGGGCGATGCGGGAGATACTTCAGTATCTCATGAATATCCATTACGTAGTCTTTCATGTTGATTTTCTCTCTGTTAATTCTTCAAGCGCTGCTTCCAATGCTTTAACCCGTTGCATTAACTGGTCTAAGCGATGCAATCTTGCGCTATTCTTTCGCCATTCCAGGTTGGTGACAAGACCGCCAACGCCGGAAGAATAAATACCTGGTTCACGAATTGATTTTGTTACTTCAGTCATACCCGTGACCACCACATTGTCAGCAACAGAAATATGCCCAGCAAACCCCGAACCACCACCCACTAAACAATTACTGCCAATAGTGGTACTTCCTGCTATGCCGACACAACCTGCAATCGCAGTATTTGCCCCTATTCGCGTGTTATGACCCA
>CAZAXX010000115.1:0-2604 GCA_964489265.1 uncultured Coxiellaceae bacterium | reverse complement strand
CTGTTGGGCATAGGAAGCAACCCATGTGGCACCCTCCGCTACGCGAAGTATCGCCTTATTATAATTTAGCGACCCTGCGATACGCTCAGGATGACACTTAAGCTTGACGCGTATAACTTGTAAGGGCGCCACGCGCCCAGGGACTGATACCTTTAAGCTTCAGGTACGATATTGATTTTGATAACTGCAACGACTTCGCTATGCAATTCAATTTCAATTTCATATTCGCCAGTTTGGCGCAATACACCCGTTGGTAAATGAACTTCGCTTTTCGTGATAGCCACACCTGCATTGGTAATAGCTGCTGCGATATCGCGTGTGCCCACCGAACCAAACAATTTGCCTTCTTCACCTGATTTCGCTGGAATAATCACTGTTTGTAGCGCAACTAATGCTTGCTTTCTTACTTCTGCATCTTTGACATGCTCTAAAGCTGCGGCTTCTAATGCTGCGCGGCGTAACTCAAATTTCGCCATATTGTCTGCAGTTGCATAAACAGCTTTGCCTTGTGGGACAAGATAATTACGGCCATAACCGGATTTCACTTTTACTTTCTCGCCCAGCGCACCCAAATTACGAATTTTTTCCAATAATATTACTTCCACTTCGTCACCTCTTATTTCATTTCAAATTTATTTTCTTAATCGCTTACGCAAATCGAGCAAACTATCAAATAATCCCACAATTGAAACCAATACTATACCAAGCGGAAAAATAAACATAATGCTCAAATAAACCATACTCAACAAAAACCAACCTGCTTTATTTGAAACAACCAAACGGTGTATCAAACTCAACCCTGCAGCGCCAAAGGCTGCAATCAACACAGGCATAAAATCGAGACAAAGATCACTGCCAAAATAACCGAACACGGATACTGTCATAAATACCAGTACCGATACGTAACTCAAGCGAATCTGCGATAACTCTTTACCCAATTCACCGGGATTAAACATCACCGCTTGCCACCATCTCGCCAAAATCAATTGCAATAATGCATTGAACATGACTGAAGCAACAGCCAAACCCGTCACATAACGTTGCACTTTGGCAACGACACTGGTCACACTGTCCGGTGTGATTGAGCCTTCAGAAGCAAGCTCGCCTAATGCTGAAACTGTCTTATTAAAATAAGCAGTGAGTTGTGTTCCCCACCAAGCCTGAATCTCAGGAAAAAGAAGGTGAACGCTCCACACCAGCATTATTCCGACTAATGCCGCCACTTCAATGACCAGGCTCCAATTCGCATAACGACGCAGAATCAGTGCCAGCAGCCATGTTAATATATTAATCGCAATCAGTGTTTCCATTGCGATTTGCAATTGTCCACTCGCTGCAGGTTCGGACATTGCATAACTCAGCACATAAGGTGCGAGAGAAGCGATTAAAACTAATGTGCCTTCAAATGCGCCCTTGCGCAACGTAACCAACGCGGCAACTAAAATACTAGCACTCGCGCCAATAAATGGAATAAATGCTAATAAAAACGCGGCCATCATTGCTTGCAGACGACCCTGCAAAATAAAATTCGTGAAACGGCGTAATAACATAAGCACCCGTTATGCTCTCTCAAAGTTCATTCTGCTTATCTTTGAGAGAAACACACAATTGCAAATTAATGCTTGTCGCAGTACGGTAACAACGCCAAAAAACGCGCCACTTTGATCGCAGTAGCCAATTGTCGCTGATAACGTGCTTTTGTTCCGGTAATTCGGCTTGGAACAATTTTTCCACTTTCCGTGATAAATTTTTTCAAGAGATAAACATCTTTGTAATCGATTTCATCGATCTTGTTGCTTGTAAAATAGCAAAACTTTTTGCGACGATAATAAGTTGACATGATTTTATAACTCCAGCTGTTAGTCGTTTACTTGTCTGATTCAGTTTCTTCGATGACTCTCACTTCATCATCATTTGTCACTGGCGCTCTTCTGCCTTTGCCTCTATGGCCTGAGTCAGAATCAAAATGACCACCTGATGCTTCACTTCGGCTACCTTCTTTTTCTTTCAATAGTGGTGAAGGATCTTTAACAGCGCGTTTTACATTGAGTATCAAGTTACGGATTACAGCGTCGTTATAACGAAAAGCATTGCTTAACTCATCCACGGTTTCTTTATCACATTCGATATTCATTAGGACGTAGTGTGCTTTTAACATTTTGTTAATAGGATAAGCTAACTGACGGCGGCCCCAATCTTCAAGGCGGTGAATTGTGCCCTTTCTTTGGGTAACCATATTACTATAACGTTCGATCATAGCAGGAACTTGCTCGCTCTGATCTGGGTGAACTAAAAATACGACTTCATAATGTTTCATAAATTAACGACTCCTTACGGTTATTACAGCCTTCCCTGACCAAGGCCAGGGGAAGGCAAGGAGAAAATCATCAAATGATCTTCGAAAGGTTGCAGATTTTACGCAAGATTGTGCCAAGATGCAAATTTTACTCTAGATATTATTAGTTTTTTTATTAATCAGGGTGTTAGAAATTTAATTTATTTCACCTTGACAAACTGACCCCAAAACTTCGAGAATAGCGTCCTCATGAAAATGGCTATGTAGCTCAGCTGGTTAGAGCGCGGCACTCATAATGCTGAGGTCGG
>CAZAXX010000114.1:0-2900 GCA_964489265.1 uncultured Coxiellaceae bacterium | reverse complement strand
ATTCCCCCATCCGGCCTTCGGCCACCTTCCCCCTGCGTGGGAAGGCTTTCTAAGCTAAGTTGTTAATTAAAACTTGTAGGGATCCGCCAGAGTCTGACCCCTTTCTTTCACTTTCTTTAGCATAAAATAATAGTGTTACTCTCTTTCAGCTAATACAATCAGTTCGTATGAATGATGTTTACTGGATGCAATACTAATCTTTCCTTCACGATTGGGCATAACAATAATTTTTGGCTTGGAATAAATTTTATTATTACCATTTTTGTATTGAATATCATAGTTAATTTCAATAGCATCATCTCGCGCAGCATTTTTGATATCTTGTGCAATTAATTCTATTCTTAGACCTTGAGATTTAGTCTTGTTCGTATTCGTTAGCACAATCAATGCTTTCTGATTTGCATTTGCAAGAATATAAGGACTTGCAACAAGCTTGCCATCAATCAATAATTTTGATCTGATTTTAAATACAGTTGTTTTATCCGTAATTCCGCTTGCCATCGCAATAGCTGCTGAAGCTGTTAATAGCAGCACTGCACTTAGAACTGACATCAAAAGTGGACGCTTGATTATTTTTGATTTCATCGTTATAAATCTCCTTTTTATAAGAAAAGGGTCAGACCCCTTTCTTCTTTCATATCCAACCTCTCACTAAAACAACATCAACAGCCCAAAAGTCACTGTATTTAAATCGCATGATAGTTGGGCATACAACATAATGCTATACTGAAAAACATTTCATGTAATTACAAGGAGTATCACCATGTTTATGTTTCATGCTGCATTTTCACTTGGATTAATCGCGTTAACTGCTGGTACTGCCTTATTCGTTTGGTCAAAACACATAGATGCTGCCGGCTCTGGACTAGCAAAAACTATCGGTGCTCTTGTTATTATTTTTGCTATCAGTTCCACACTTTGCACTATTTATTATGGAGTCAAATATTGGCAACAAGGTGACTTTCAAAGCCTCATGGGAATGCATGGCATGATGGATACTAAAGGAATGCCCGACGGAATGATCAACTCCTCCAATATGAATAATAGTGATCAACCTAAAAACAACGTATCACATCACTCTCAATAATTTGCTTTAAATATAGCCCACCCATTAGTGATCTAATGGGTGATTCATTTTATTTAGGAAGTCAGCATGAAAACAAATGGTTTCGTTTTCGTACTTACAGGCGTCAGGTGCGCTAGCTGTGTTGTGAAAATCGAGGACACACTGAAAGCGGTATCCGGCGTAATAGATGTAAAAATGAATTTTGCTAACCACACCGTTTCCGTATCAGCAAATGATACTGTGCCTGCTAAAACGCTCATCCAGGCAATCGAGCAACTTGGTTATGGCGCCACCCTCATAGAAGGATTACAGCAGAATGAATCTCAGAAAGAAGCGCTTGAACATCGTTATTACTCTAGTCTAATAACTAAAACAGTTGTCGCCGCCATTGTGGGTGTCCCTTTGTTTATCCTTGGCATAGTCGATATCGTCCCCTCCTTACAAACAGAGTTAGGCTACTGGACTAACTTTGCTTTCGGATTGATGACATTAGGCGTTTTAATTTACTCTGGTGGCCATTTTTTTATTGGTGGCTGGAAAGCCTTACGAGTACATACAGCCAATATGGATACACTCATTGCCATAGGCACTGGTATCGCATGGCTCTATTCTATGATTGCCATTGTATTTACATCTCTGTTGCCACCCATGGCACAACATGTTTATTTTGAAGCAGCCGCTATCATCATAGCGTTAGTCAATCTTGGCGCTGTTCTTGAACTTCGCGCCCGTCGTCATACCTCACAAGCTATTCAACGACTCATGAAATTACAACCAAAAACCGCACGTCTAATACGCGGCAGTGAAGAAATAGATACACCCATTGAAACATTACAAATTGGCGATCTGATTCGTGTTCGGCCTGGAGAACAAATCCCCATTGATGGCACTTTAACTGAAGGATCATCTTACGTAGATGAATCCATGCTAACAGGTGAACCATTGCCAAGTGAAAAGAAGATGGGAGATAAGGTCATTGGAGGCACCCTCAACAAAAGTGGGAGTTTTATATTTAAAGCAAGCCATATTGGCAAAGAAACGATACTTGCTCAAATTATCCAAATGGTACAGCAAGCGCAAAATTCAAAGCCTGCATTAGCACGCCTAGCAGATCAAATATCTTCTTATTTTGTACCGACAGTTTTAATTATTGCTATAGTAACTGCGCTCATTTGGTTCAATGTAGGTATTGAACCTAGGATTGCGTACATGCTAGTAACATCTATGGCTGTATTAGTCATCGCATGTCCATGTGCATTAGGATTAGCCGTCCCAATTTCAGTAACCGTTGGAATTGGCAAAGCAGCCGAGTATGGAATTTTGATTCGCCATGCCGACGCCTTACAACAAGCAGGACGACTGACGATTATTGTATTAGATAAAACAGGCACCATCACTCAAGGACAACCGCAAGTTACTGGCGTGTATCCAGTGCATGACTACGACACAAAAAAAGTTTTGATGCTTGCGGCCAGTTTAGAGGTAGGCTCAGAACACCCATTGGCAGAAGCTATTGTTATTGCTGCGAAAAAGGAAGGAATTGCTTTACTAAATGCTACCAATTTCCAAGCGATTACTGGTCAGGGTGTCAACGGTGTACTCGACGATCAACAAACTTGGTTAGGTAATCGCAGCCTGATGGAACAACAACATATCGAGCTAGGCGACTTAAAACAACAAGCAGATCAATTCGCTGCATCTGGACAAACACCTATATTCGTAGCTATAGGACAAGAGGTTATCGGTATTCTCACCGTTGCAGACCCCATTAAACCCGATTCGAAGAGTGCCGTCCAACGCCTACAAAAAATGGGATAAAAAGTGATAATGATAA
>CAZAXX010000113.1:0-3019 GCA_964489265.1 uncultured Coxiellaceae bacterium | reverse complement strand
AAAGAAACGTTTTGGACGTTGTAATGCGTTTGCGTCTACACCACCGGTTAATACTTTTCCGGATGCAGGAACAACGGTGTTGTATGCACGTGCCAAACGCGTGATCGAGTCAAGCAGAATCACGACATCACGTTTATGTTCAACCAAGCGCTTCGCTTTCTCAATAACCATTTCAGCCACTTGAACGTGACGGTTAGCAGGTTCATCGAAGGTGCTCGCGATAACTTCGCCGCGAACGGAACGCGTCATTTCAGTGACTTCTTCTGGACGTTCATCAATTAATAAAACCATCAAATAACATTCAGGATGATTTTGCGCAATAGAATGCGCGATGTTTTGCAACATCATTGTTTTACCCGCTTTCGGCGGAGATACGATCAAGCCGCGTTGTCCTTTCCCAATCGGTGATGCCAAATCAATAATCCGCGCCGTAATGTCTTCTGTGCTGCCATTGCCGCATTCCATTTTAAGACGTTCGTTCGCAAATAATGGGGTAAGGTTTTCAAATAATACTTTGTTTTTCGCATTTTCCGGTGCATCAAAATTAATGTGATCGACTTTGAGCAGTGCGAAATAACGTTCGCCTTCTTTCGGCGGACGAATTTTTCCAGAAATGGTATCGCCAGTGCGTAAGTTGAAACGTCGAATTTGACTGGGTGATACATAAATATCGTCAGGTCCAGCAAGATAGGAGCCTTCTGCTGAACGTAAAAAACCGAAGCCATCCTGGAGAATTTCCAGAACGCCGTCGCCATAAATATCTTCGCCTCGTTTGGCGTGTGCTTTTAAAATTGCAAAAATTATATCTTGTTTGCGTGAGCGGGCCATGTTTTCCAGGCCATATTCTTCAGAAAGTTGAATTAATTCCGCTGCGCTTTTTTTCTTAAGTTCGGTTAAATTCATAGTGGTTTTTTGCCCATTTAGATTGGATTCCAGAGTTGTTGATTGATGCAGATAGCCGCCCTCGTTGTTGGATTATTGGGGTTTTGAACCAAGGGTCAATTTGCTTAAATTACAGCGTGGTTTAATCGATAGGTCTAAAACTTAGGTTATCTACGGTGTTAAAAATACCATTAACTTTTAGGAATAGTCAAAGTGTTTTTTTAAAATTTTTAATGTGGGCGGACACATAGGTCCGCCCCTACGGGTGGGATTATACGTGGCTATCCAAGAAAGCCATCAATTCATTTTTGGATAATAGACCCACTTGCGTCGCTTGAACTTGGCCATCTTTAAATAAAATTAAAGTTGGAATACCGCGCACACCGAATTTGGGCGGAGTGCCTGGGTTATTATCCACATCCAGTTTGCCAATTTTGATTTTGCCTTGATATTTTTGGGCGAGATCTTCGAGAATGGGCGCGATTGCTTTGCAAGGACCACACCATTGTGCCCAGAAATCAACAAGCACAGGTGTTTTAGATTCAATGACTTCATTTTCAAAAGTCGTATCGGTGATCGTAACAATGTTATTCATGAGTTTTGCCTTCTTTAAGTCTACGTCGAAAAATACTATTTTATGATTTTTCACGCACAAAATACATCAAGATTGCGCCTACGATGAAAAATAGCAAAATAGTCGCCATCCCAGCCCGCTGGCTAGCAAAATATAACGTGGCAAGTCCCAACAGCCAGGGCCCCACAAACGCGGTAATTTTCCCAGAAAACGCATATATTCCAAACATTTCAGTCGATTTTTCCTCAGGCGCTAAACGTGCCATGAGCGAACGACTGGCGGCTTGCGTGGGCCCTAGAAAAATACTTAAAAATAACGCACAAAACCAAAAGTGGCTGGCTTCCTTGACGAGTAACAGTGGAATACTAAAAATAATCATACAAATCAGGGAAATCATAATCGTCGGTTTTGAGCCAAGATAATCATCCACCCAGGCCAGTAAAACAGCGCCTATTCCCGCAGAAATATTCATCGTAATGCCAAATAAAATCACGCTCGTCAAATTCATTTTAAAGGTACCTGCCGCATAAATACCGCCAAATGCAAATAACGTGTTTAACCCATCGGTATAGATAAGATGCGCAATCAGATAGAGCAAAAGATTTTTTTCGGAAGGTAAGGCACGCAGTGTTTGGCCCAATTCTTGCATACCGCGACGAATCGCTTGTGTCATGGTCAGTTTTGTTAACTTCGTTTCTGGAATAAAAATAAATAACGGCAACGAAAATACGGCAAACCAGATTGCAACCAGCGGTCCAGTGATGCGCACGGGAGCGGCTGTTTGCACATCAAGCCATGGGTGATTTCCTTTAATAAAAACAAATAACGCAATGCTCAAAGATATGATGCCGCCAAAATAGCCCAAACCCCATGCCCATCCCGAAATGCGTCCCAGATATTTTTTAGGCGCAATATGCGGTAAGAAAGAATTATAAAAAACGACTGCTAATTCCAGCCCAATTGTGCCGAGCACAACACACGTTAATGTGTAATAAATCGAAGTGGGTACTGGATAGGCATACCATAATAATGCGCTGCTAATGATGCAAAGCAGAGTGAATGCCAATAGCCAGCGTTTGTGATGTCCGCGATGATCTGCAATCGCGCCGACGATGGGACTCAAAATTGCAATCAGAATGCCAGCTAACGCAGTTGCATTTGCCCATTGATACGTGCCAGAAATTTCATTGACCGCGACATGTGCTGTGAAATACGTGGCGAAGATAAACGTTGTGACGATGATGGGAAAAGCTGAGCATGCCCAGTCATAAATACACCATGCAATTAAGGCTTTTTTGTTTGCGATAGGCATAATTATCAACCCCTTAGATTCGATATGATTGCACACATTTTGGTGATTAAGAAGCCAAGCTATTAATTTTTATGAGCCACGCTTAAAAAATACTTGCTTATCATAAAAAAAAACTCATAATGCACGGCTGCTGTATATTTAATTGTCTGGACGCCAGGCAATCACTTTAAACTTTTTTAAAATTTTTTGGAGGGGGCCTTGATGGTTAAAGCCAAGACTGAATTACTTTCCACCGAAGTGAGTCATTTGGA
>CAZAXX010000112.1:0-3578 GCA_964489265.1 uncultured Coxiellaceae bacterium | reverse complement strand
AAAGTATCTTTCCGTACTCTAAAGTCATCTTCCTGGCACTGCAGCGCACGATAATGCCCCTTATCACGAGTTAGAATTGAGCTTCATTATTCAATTTACATAACTTTTATCTCGTTTACAACGTAACATGTAATAACTTACTTAAATACGATTTGAGCAAAAAATATTCTCATGGCTCGATGTTTAAATTTAATAATATTGTCAATTAGTATAAAAAAGGTATTAAATATATTTAAAAAATATATATTTATGCTATAATTATTATATGAAATTTGAATACGATACTCAAAAAAGCCTTTTAAACCAAAAGAAGCATGGAGTTGATTTTGAGAATGCCAAGCTCTTATGGGAAGATCCAGAGCGCTTGGAAATACCGGCTCGACAAGTGGATGAACCACGTTATCTTATTATTGGATTGATTGGCAATATCCATTGGTCGGCTGTTGTAACTTATCGTAATGAAACAGTGCGTCTTATTTCAGTGAGACGCGCGAGAAAAGAGGAGGTAAAATTATATGAAAGCATCTGATTTTGATAAAAAATTTGACTCTGATGAGGATATAACAGAGTATCTCGATTTGACAAATGCCAGACGTCCTGGGTTAGAAATAAAACGAGTGAATGTTGATTTCCCAGAATGGATGGTCGAATCACTCGATAAAGAAGCGCATCGTTTAGGCATTACACGGCAAGCACTTATTAAAGTTTGGGTGGCAGATAAGCTTGAATACTATCAACATCATTAAAATAAGATGATGACTATTTCTAACTCCAGATAAGGTAATTTATGATGAACTATAGATAAGATCACGAGTAAAATAGTGTAATGCCTGCGAAACAGATCACTTCTTGGGCTCAGCTTAACTCAGATTCGGGATTTTGGATCATCATCCATTATTAGCTGTACCATTGTTATGTGTGGTAATGAAACAAAAATAACCTACAGCACAAATATTTAAAATGATATATACCTCAGACGCAAAGCGTTTATTATAACTGAGACTGAACTTAAGCTCATCGCTGCTGCTCCAACTATTGGATTTAATAACAATCCTGTAAATGGATAAAGAACTCCTGCAGCAATTGGAATACACGCAAGGTTATAAATAAAAGCAAGAAATAAATTTTGTCGAATATTTTGCATGACGTTTTTACTAAGTTGTCTCGCACGAACAATACCCATCAAATCACCTTTAACTAAAGTGATATTTGCAGTTTGCATAGCAATATCTGTTCCCGTACCCATAGCTATACCAATATCCGCTTCAGCTAATGCAGCTGCATCATTAATACCATCACCGGCCATTGCAACAATACGTCCTTCTTGTCGAAGACGTTTTACTATCGCGTATTTATTTTGCGGTAAAACTTCCGATTCGATATCAGTAATATCAAGACGTTCAGCAACAGCTTTAGCAGTGGTGTGGCTATCGCCTGTGATCATAATGATACGAATACCATCTTGACGTAACTTTTTGATGATTTCTGTCGCAGTTGGTTTCAGTGCATCGGAAACACTGATTAAACCAACAACTTCATTATCAACAATAACAAACATAACCGTTTGTCCTTGTCGTCTCAATTCCTCTGCTTTTTCTGTGAAGATATTCGAATGTAAATTAAGTAACTTCAATAGTTCCGCATTTCCTAGCGCAACTTGTTTTTGATTAATTGTTCCCCTGATACCTTTTCCAATTTCTGCATTAAATGCAGTGACATGTTCTAAAATTATACCACGCTGTTTAGCAGCATTAACAATTGCACTTGCTAATGGATGTTCACTACTTTGCTCTAAACTTGCTGCTAATAACAAAATCTCATTTTCTGTAAAACCTATTGCTGGAATAATGGTATTTAACATCGGCTTACCAATTGTTAACGTGCCTGTTTTATCTACCAGAAGAGTATTCACTTTTTCAAAATGCTCTAAGCTTGTAGCGTCCTTAATTAAAATACCTTTTTGCGCACCATTACCCATACCCACAATAATGGACATGGGTGTGGCTAAACCTAAAGCGCAAGGACATGCAATAATTAAAACAGAAATAGCAGAAATTAAACCATAAGTCATCGCTGGACTTGGACCAAAAAGCATCCATACAAAAAAAGTAATAATCGCTATTACAATAACAGCTGGAACAAAATAGCTTGCTGTCAAATCAGCTAAACGTTGGATAGGTGCCCGTGTTCGTTGCGCTTCAGAGACTTGTTGAACAATTTGAGCAAGTAGGGTTTCATTGCCAACGTGCTTTGCACGCATTAAAAAACTGCCTGATATATTTAATGTCCCACCAATAACATTAGAATTTTTCTCTTTTTCGATTGGAATAGATTCTCCTGTTACCATAGATTCATCAATCGTGCTATGACCTTCTGTGATTTCACCATCTACAGGGATTTTTTCACCAGGACGCACTCGAAGAAGATCATTCACTTTTACATCTTCAATTGAAATTTCACTTTCAATCCCATCAGAATTTATTTTGCTTGTCATCTTCGGTACTAAATTTAATAGTACCTTTAGAGCTTGCCCAGTTACTTCACGTCCTCGCAACTCCAGCACCTGTCCCATCAAAACTAGCACTGTGATTACAGCGGCAGCTTCAAAATAGAGATTTACTACACCATTAGATGCATGAAACTCAGGAGGAAATAAGTCGGGAAAAATTAGGGCACTTATACTATATAAATAAGCAATACCCGTTCCTAATGCAATCAAAGTAAACATATTTAAGCTTCGTTGAGTAAGAGAAAACCATCCGCGTTGTAAAAGTGGCCAACCACACCAAAGCACAACTGGAGTTGCAAAAAGAAATTGAAGCCAAGAAGAAATTGATAACGGAATCGAATGCAATACTGTAGCAAGACCAGGAATATGCATTCCCATTGTTAATAATAAGAGAGGAATACAAAAAATCACTCCTATCCAAAAACGTCTGGACATCTCAAGTAATTCACTATTTATAGTAGTTTCAATTGATATTGTTTTGGGTTCCAATGCCATTCCGCAAATTGGACAAGTGCCTGGAGCATCGCGAATAATCTCAAGATGCATAGGACAGGTATATAAAGTATTGGTTGCAACACTATTTTGATTATGTATAGCATGCACTGCTTTAATATTTAAATGACAGTAAGATGGTTTACCTTTATGTTTTTCCATACTTTAATTCTCTTTAGAATATCATCGAAAGGCTAAAAGTTAATGTGTTCTGAATTGCAGGAGAGGCCAATCTTTACTGATCCATCACTTGTTTCACAGTGCCCATTTCGTCCACCAAAAGCTGTAGCTTTTATTGTAAAAAGAGGTTTGATCTTATCCATATTGAGTTATCTCCATATTTTCTAAATTAGAAATTTACTATTTAAGTTACGTTTTAAATGTTAAAGTCAGGAATGATTTTTGACAAGAGTTCCATCATTATCCCGCTATAAGGCCCAACGTGAAGCTAACTCCGATGAGCCGACAAACGCATATTATTTGATCAATCAGTAAGTTAAACTTCAAGATGGCCTAAATTTTGCAGTATTCGATTGTTGGCCAAAATCACTAGCCGCCATTTCTTCTTGAGTGATAT
>CAZAXX010000111.1:0-3890 GCA_964489265.1 uncultured Coxiellaceae bacterium | reverse complement strand
CCTGCTGCAATTTGATTGGCGAGAATCGTACTTAATTTTTGAATTCTTGTTAACATTACCCACCTGTGATTGGATATTTTTGTAAATAATTTTGAATGCCCGCGAATAAAGCGCGAGCCATTTTATTTTGATAGTCCCTATCACGCAAACGTCGCTCTTCTTTTTCGTTAGAAATGAAACCCATTTCAACCAAAATAGATGGAATATCCGGTGATTTCAGCACCATAAAAGGCGCTTGCTCAACGTGACGGTAATGTAAACGCGTCAGATTGCCAAGCGAAGACAACATCGCGCCGCCCAAATGCTGACTGTCTGTGATCGTTGCCGTTTGCGCCAAATCAATTAACACAGAACGTAACAAATAACTTTGATCGACTAACTCACTTAAATCAACTCCGCCCAATTCAGAATTATTTTCGCGTTGCGCTAACCAGCGCGCCGCTTCTGTGGTTGCGCCATGTTGGGATAAAGTATAAATCGATGCGCCAAATGCCTGGTCATTAAAATAGGAATCCGCATGCAACGCAATAAACAAATCTGCTTTTCCCTTGCGCGCCAATTTCAAACGACCCCGCAGTGGAACATAATAATCACCATCGCGAGTGAGCACTGCGCGCATGCGTGAATGTTGATTAATGAATTCCGCCAACGATTTGGCAACTCTTAATGTGACATCTTTTTCTTTCGTACCCAAAGACCCAACCGCACCTGCATCTTTTCCACCATGCCCTGCATCGATGACTATCACGGGAGAATGTGCAACAGGTAACGTCAATGCAAAGGGTCGGCGTTTAAAAGTAATTTCTGCTTTTTGCTGAATTGTCTGGTTATTCTGAATTTTTTCGGAGGGTGATCCAATATCAATAACAACTTGTTGGTCGCTAGGTTGTGAAGATACTTTAAAATAAATCGGTCTAGCTAAATCCATCACCATGCGCAATGTTGTTGGGCTTGGATGACCGCTGCGAATATCTTTAATGCCAGCCGCAGGAAAATTACTATTTTGTGTTGAGGTATTTAAACGGGTTTGTTCAAAATCAACAACCAGTCGCTCTGGATTTGATAATGTAAACACGTGAGAAACAGTGGGTTGATCGAGTGAAAAAATAATTCTTGGCGAATCATTAACAGTAGTAAAGTGAATCGCAGTTAATTGCGTGTTAGTTGCAGCATGTGCCAACATCGATAGTAAAAACAGAGCGATTATTTTTTGCAATTTATTCATCACGTTCAAACCGATGTAAAATTCTTTCGCCACGTTCCGAGTGCGGCACTATTTTCACATCACGCCCACTCACCGCCTGCTCCAGGTAACAAGACAAATCAGGTTTAGGTAATATATTTCCGCCGTATTCCGGCCATTCAATAAGACAAATTGCGTTAGGCGAAAAATAATCCTGAATCCCCATATACTCAAGTTCATGTGGGTCACGCAATCGATAAAAATCAAAATGATAAACAATCCGATTGGTTAATTCATAAGGCTCAACCAATGTGTAGGTTGGACTTTTTACATGGCCTGAAAATCCGAGCCCCTGCAAAAATCCCCGCGAGAATGTCGTCTTTCCTGCGCCCAACTGGCCATATAAAAAAATAATAGCCGGATGCTCACAAACGGCAGCCAGTTGGCTGCCTATTGCAAGCATCGCTTGTTCGGTTGGAATTTTTAATTTTACAAACGTTTCATTCATATAGTTACAATTTTAGATTTCATCACGACTGCTTTCATTTGATCTTTTGTTCTGGTAGAAACAGCCGCTGGGTTCTCAGAGTAAACAATCGAATATTGACCGTCATCCATGTTATACACTTTAAAAATTTGCCACACCGGTCGACCACTCATGCATTGATCTGCGTAGGCACTAAAAATAAGCGTGCTGTCTTCTAATTTAATTATTTTCGAACTGGTTCGTTTACAGCCTGTGCTTGCCATCGACCCGACGACTTCATGCATGGATTCAAGTAAAGGGGTTCTGATGTTACGGCCGTAATTTATATAGAAACTCTGATCCGCTGACAATCCTCTTGCGCTCGCTGAGCGGTAGGATTTAGCAAAACCATTTGAATCTTGCTCGACGCTCACAAGATCCCACTTCTGAGATTTCGGCAGTTTAAAAATCACTTTATGTTTTGCCATCGTGGTGTTGTTGGTGCTCTGACTCATATTGCTGCAGCCTGCAAGAACCAAAGAACACACAGCGAAATAGACTACTAATAATTTTCTCATTGCGTTAACTCCATTTATTAACAATCTTACGTAAATAAGGCATCAAATCTGATGCAATCATACCACGTTCACCTTCTTTTGCGGCCATATCACCCGCCAGTGCATGAATAAGCACGCCTAATTTTGCAGTGATCTCCAAAGGTATTCCTTGCCCAAGCAGACCACCCAGCACACCACTCAACACATCACCCATTCCGCCACTTGCCATGCCGGGATTACCCGCCTCACAGATCGCCATTTCATTGGGACCTGCAATCAAACTGCCAGCTCCTTTTAAAACAACCCAGCCACCGAAAGTTTGCTGTAATTTCTTCACTGCTGCTATCCGATCCCGTTGAATTTCTTCAGATGACGTTTTTAATAAACGCGCTGCTTCACCTGGATGCGGTGTTAAAATCCAATTCGATTTTTTGATCCGCCCTGCTAATAAATTTTCTGCTAATAAATTTAATCCATCTGCATCCAAAATTAAAGGCAGCTCTGATTGCAACACGCCAGCCAATAATTCCCGACTCCAATCAGAACGTCCAAGACCTGGGCCCATCACTAGAATGGTTGCTCTCAGGAGAAGTGGTTTCAGATCTTCCCAGGTAGCAACGGCATGACACATTAATTCCGGCCTAGCCACATTTAACAGGGCTGCATGTTCCGGACGAGTCGCAACACTCACCAATCCCGCACCCACTCGCAACGCACCCATTCCTGCAAGAACTGCCGCACCGGAAAATCCTGCATCACCCCCGATCACAAGTACATGCCCAAAATGACCTTTGTGAGAAGTACGCTCGCGCGGTTTAAGATAGTCAGCAAATTGCTCTAATTGCACTACATCCATGAGTTACCTCTTTTGCCTATGTTTATGCACTAGGCTCAACAAAATTGTCGTGAGTAAAATGCTTGCGACTACACTCAATGCTAACAAAATCGGTATTTTTACCCAATGTTCCGCTAAAATTTTTCCGCCAATAAAAATTAAGACTAACGCAATACCGTATTTCAATAAATGGAAACGGCTGGCAACATGTGCAAGCAAGAAGTAAATAGCGCGCAAGCCCATAATGGCAAAAATATTGGAAGTAAACACAATAAATGGATCTCGGGTAATCGCAAAAATCGCGGGGATGCTATCCAATGCAAAAATTAAATCACTTATCTCAACCAATATTAAAACTAAAAAAAGTGGCGTCGCGTATAACAACAGGTTACGACGAATAAAAAAATGTTCCTGGTGATAGTCATGCGTCATTCGCATGTGTTTGCGTAACCATTTTAACAAGCGATTATTCGCTAAATCATTTTGATTTTCCTGGATAAAAAACATTTTGAATCCGGTGTATACCAGAAAAAATCCGAAAATATAGAGAACCCAAAAAAATTGATTAATGATCCAAATACCGGAAAATATCATGATAAAGCGCATCACAATCGCACCTAGCACGCCATATAAAAGTACTCGACGCTGGTATTCCGCAGGTACCACAAAAAATTTGAAAATCATCAGAAAAACAAACATATTATCGAAGGAAAGTGATTCTTCGATGAGATAACCCGTGAAAAATTCCAGGGCTTTTTGATGAGCAACTTCCGCGCCATGCGTGTGATTCAAAGAGATCCATAAAACAATATTAAAAATCAGCGCGGAGGAAACCCAGATCAGTGTCCA
>CAZAXX010000110.1:0-4090 GCA_964489265.1 uncultured Coxiellaceae bacterium | reverse complement strand
TTATTTTTACATTAGCCTAGTTTTAATGTGTCAATTTATGCAAAATTTCCGTTAGAAAATTATCGTCATTTAATGGATTCAACATTATCAGAGTCAGAAAAAAAATCTGCGGAGCAGCAATTTAAAATTGATATTCGCAAACATATCCAAGACATTGCAGAAAAATATATTATTCCAGGTGAAACTGCCGATGGCGCAATTATGTTTATTCCTGCAGAATCGGTTTTCGCGGAAATTCATGCGCATCACTCAGAGTTAGTTGAAATAGCGCATCGCTCGAAAGTCTGGTTGGTATCACCGACCACGATGATGGCAATATTAACGACAGCGCGTGCCGTATTAAAAGATGCAGCGACTCGCAAACAATTGCATATCATCCAAAAACATTTAAATTTATTAGCAGCTGATTTTGAGCGTTTCCAAAAACGGATGGATAATCTTGCGAAGCATATTGAGCAGGCGCATACGGATGTTAATGAAGTGCATACCTCAGCGAAGAAAATTACGCAGCGTTTTGGGCAAATTGAGAAAGTGGAATTGAATGATGGAATGGCAGATACAGAGCTGTTAACCAACGATGAATTGTAGGGGCACCCCAACAAATTGTTCTATATTTAAACAATCTGTCGGGTTTCATAGTGGGGTATTTTATTTCGATGTTTTTAGTTAAAACTATTTTGCATTTTGTGCATTTTTAGTATAATGACCCTTGAACAAATGCTTGACATCCATGGGAGAAAGAACATGAGGAAGCTAGCTCTAGCAATTTTTGTTTTATTAGTCAGCTTTAATGTATCTGCTGCAGGCCCTGATTTGGGTTCAACAATCACGAAAAGTATCGGCAAACAAAATAGCAATAATGGACAAAATTCTAAAATTGTCTATGGCGGTAAAGATATATCCCGCTCAATTGTTGCCGTCGCTAATGAATCTACCTGGACAAAACAACAAACATCAATTGGATAACCTGAATTACTTGGGGGCGGACCTCTAAGGTGCAAAGCGCCGGCTTGAATGAGTGTCCGCCCTGAATTTAAAGCTACTACAGAATTGAATCTATTCTTTAAGTCACGGATTTTTTCAACTGCACCACTGTCGCCTAGG
The DNA here is from genome assembly GCA_964489265.1 of uncultured Coxiellaceae bacterium. GTDB lineage: Bacteria > Pseudomonadota > Gammaproteobacteria > DSM-16500 > DSM-16500 > CAYRUP01. Next base: position 2,986 of record CAZAXX010000110.1, on the reverse strand, counting down.
TAAGTCCATGTCTACTCTTTCAAAATTAATGCGGCTACTATACCGTCTCATTCTCTGTGCCCTGATCCTGGTATTAGCTGCAGGCATAATTGCTGTTGCGCTCGGATTATTATCTTCTTTTACGGCTAAAAAAGATGAATTTTACATTGCTAAGCCTGTCATCTATCTCTATCCGACTCATACACAACAAGTCTCTGTCACGCTGAACTATGCAGGAACCGTTACCACAGTCTATCCCGCCTATAATCAAAATGAGGGTTGGAAAGTGAGAGCTCAGCCTAACGGCGATCTTACTGATATGACGACTGGACTAGCCTATTCCTATTTATTTTGGGAAGGGTCGAAGATCAATATAATTTCTACGCCTACTCCAACTCAAGGTTTTGTTGTAAAAGGCAGCGAAACGAGTAACTTTTTGCGCGAGAAATTAAGTTATCTGGGTTTAACACCGAAAGAATATAATGAAATGATCGTTTATTGGTTGCCAAAGATGCAACATAACAAATATAACCTGATCTATTTTGCGGGTAGTGATTATACTGATAAGGCGAAGTTAACCATTAAGCCGAAACCTGATTCTATGCTACGTGTGTTTATGGTATTTAAGCCTCTTAATTCGCCTATTCATGTGCAAGAACAAAAGTTAAATCGATTTGTGCGGAAAGGGTTTGCTGTGATTGAATGGGGTGGGACTCAGGCGTCCTGAACGAGCAAAGGATCTTCTCGCCTTTGTCATCCGGAGAGCGCTGTTGCTTGAAGGATCTCCTCATATTTATCGGGAGGTTCTTCATTGCGTTCAGAGGATGACAAAACGTCATTGCGAGGAGCGTAGCGACGAAGCAATCCAAAGTGCATAGCAAAGTCCATTGGATTGCTTCGCTTCGCTCGCAATGACGTGTCATCTAATGACATGGTTGATGACATTGCTTAATTTTCAAGCTGAATCTTAGATTCTTTTATCAACCTATCTTTATATAAATTGTATTCTAACATTCCAGCAGAATTTTGAATTTGCTCTGCAAATACCTGATATTGTTCTTTGGATACGGATGTAGTGGCATTTTTAACTGAATCCAGAGCCACTATCGCGAAACCTTTTGCAGTTTTTGTCACAGAATAAGTTATTTTATTTTGCACATAAGGCATCTCAAATGCGCTATCTAAAATCGCTTGATCTATCTTTGTTGAGTGACGACCTATAAATCCGGCATCAACCCACTGCAGATGATTTTGGGCACTAACTTGCTGCGCAGTCAATTCCCCTGTCTGTAATTTCTGCTGAATAGAATGGACAAACTTCGATAGGTTATTGTCCATTTCTTTCACTTTCAATTTATCAGTAATTTGTTTTTCTACAGCACTCAAAGATAACTGTGTTGCTGGGTTGTGTTTGTTTACGCGTATCACAACAACAGATTCTGGATCCACTTGAATGACATCACTGTTATTCTGCAAATTTAATACATCGTTATAGAATGCGGCTTCACGAATTTTCGCATTAGAGGTAATATCGTTACCGCCTTTATCTTTTGTAAATAAGGACGTTGTATTTACCTGCAAGCCTAATTCTTTTGCGGCACCTGCTAATGTATCAGGATGTTCATAAGTCATATTTGCCAGTTTTTCACGTACATCACCAAACTGTTCTTCCGCTTTTTGACGCTGATACATCTCTTTTACTTTAGCTTTAACTTTATCAAATGCCTGAGCTTGCTGTTGTTTATAATCTACTAGTTTCAACAAAATCAAACCACGACTAGTTGCAATCACTTCAGAAACTTGTCCCGGCTTGGTTAAGGCTGAAACTATATTTTGTAGTTCTGCAGGAAGCGCATTAGTACTTGTCCAATTGTTTAACTGTTTATCACCCAAACTCAGAGAATATTCCTTTGCTAAATTTGCAAAATCCTTACCTGATTTAGCGGCTTTAGCAACGGTATCCATTTTGCTACGGGCATCTTTAATATCTTTTTCTGTTGCATTTTGAGGTATCGGAAGAATAATTTCATCCAAGCGCACTTCAGCAGGCACTACAAATGTTGTTGAATTTTCACTGTAGAAACTTTTTAACTGATCATCCGTAGGAATGATTTTTGCAGCCAGATCTTTCAATGACAAAGTAACATAATCAATACTGACTTGCTCTGGTGTTTTATAATCATCTTGATGCTCATTGTAATAGGCTTTCACTTGTTCATCAGAAATTGTGATCGGTTGTGTTGCAAGATATTCTTGGGGAACCAACAAATATTGAATTTTACGTTCTTGTCCTATCAATGCAATTGTATCGTTTGTTTCATTAGGTAACGCAAAAGAGGTAAGCGTAATACCTACTCTTGGCTGATCAATTAACAGAGACGTTTGAATCAAATTAAAAAAATCATTTGCTGTAAATAAGGTTGCAGCTAAAGCCTGTTGAAAACGCGCCACTGAAAACTCACCATTCACTTGGAACTCAGGCATACTTTGCAGGAAACCATCAACTTGATTAGGCGCGACTCTGTAATTTTCAGCAAGCGCGGCTTGTTTTAAAACTTCAATATTGATTAAGGTCTGCAGAGCTTGCTGCTTCAGATTCGCTTCTACGGCGCTAGAAAGCTGATTGCCGGATTGCATCTGTAACTGACGGCGTAACCGCTCGTAAGCGACAGCAAGTTGGTTTTTCGTAATTTCAACTTTATTCACTTTGGCGACAACGTTATTATCACCACCGCCTACAAAGTAACTATGAATACCCCAAAGGGCAAATGAGAGAATGAGTACGGATATGATGACCCCTGCAACCCATCCTTGTGTATGATCACGAATGCTCTGTAGCATATGCGGAAGATCTCACTTTATATTTAATATAAAAAAAGGCGTATCTCCTGCTGGTTTTCTCTAATTTTTAGAGAACCTAAAAAGACACACCTCTTATGTCACAGTATGGCAGAGTGGACGGGACTCGAACCCGCGACCCCCGGCGTGACAGGCCGGTATTCTAACC
>CAZAXX010000109.1:0-4392 GCA_964489265.1 uncultured Coxiellaceae bacterium | reverse complement strand
GTGCTTTTAAATTGTTTTTAATTTTTTTATTTTTTATAAAATTATTATATTCATCGTATATTTTCGGCAGGGCTGCGTGACTTATTTCTTACTTAAACATTAATCTATCCGCCTTAATATTCAATTGAGGCAAATCATGCAAGACAATTTATCATCTTTAGATGAAGTAAAATCCCATTTCGAACATTGGCGGGCAACACGTACAAAACAACGTGAAAGAATACCTGAATATTTATGGGATCATGTCAAAACATTAATTGGTCGTTATTCATTGATGGATATCACTCAAGCATTAAGACTCAATACCAGTCAAATAAAAGATAATATTAAAACGAACCAAAGCATAGATTTTGTTGAAGCAAAAATCGTTAGATCTCCAGCATTAACAAACAAACCCACTGTGTCTTTCTCAAATTCAGAGTCCACATGCTCAATCGAATTGCATCGTGTTAATGGCGGAATTCTAAAAATCAATGCGTTTCCTATTACATCATTGCCTGCAATCATCAATCAGTTTATGGGATAACGCAATGCTGCAAATCACATCACAACATCGATTATTACTTGCTGTTGAACCCATCGACTTTAGAAAAGGGATATGCGGATTAAAGGCACAGTGCCAGCAGAAGTTATTATGTGATCCCTTTAGCGGAATAATATTTGCATTTACTAACCGCGCTCGCACATCTGTCAAATTACTCGTGTATGACGCAAACGGGTTTTGGTTGTGTCAAAAGCGTTTCAGTCAAGGAAGACTTGCTTGGTGGCCAACAAGTAAATTTTCCACGGTTTCCCTTCGTGCAAGTGAATTGCAAATTCTATTAGCACAAGGAGATCCAATGAAAGCAGCTATACCTCAAGATTGGCGATGTTTAACAGATCATGCTGCAAGTAATGTTGCTAAGGTATTTTGATAACTCCACGGTAACCAACGCTCCGGTTCTTTAACAATTTGATTCTCATGCTCTTGCAACGCGATGAGATAGTTCAATGGATTAATCTTTGCGAGCGCACAAGTGTAAATAACGCTCGTTAATACGCCACCAATCATGGCACCATATTTGGTTTTATAAAATAACCAGGTACGTCTTCCACGAATTGGGATTTTTAATGCTTGTTCCAATCTATTATTGTCTAGCGGAGCTCCTGCAATACGTAAAAATTGAGTCAGCTCGTTCCAATGTTTCAACATATATCGCATAGATTTACCCAATGAATCATTAGGCTCAACTCGTTTTGTTTCCAACTGATGCGTAAGGTAATCATGTAACTGATTCATGATTGATGTACTGTGTTGCTGATGATATTCAAGTCTTGCTTGTTTGGTCAATCCGATAGTTTGCTCTTCATTGTTATATACAGCGGCAATAAGCCCAATTACGCGAATGCATGGTTCAGGATAAAATTCTTTAAGATCATCAAATTTGCGGAACCCATGGCTTAAACAATTACAGAGAATGGTTCTGAATGAAGTGGGAATATTACGACTTAGTGCATCGCACATTTGTATCGCATCACCTATCTTTGCATCGCGTTGCTTGAGTAATTTTTCCATGTTTTCACCCGCATGCATTGTCCCATTATAAAAAAGCACAATATCTCGTTTTTCTGTGCGAGATAGAATTCCTGTAGTAAACATGCCAGTCCGTTCTTTGCCTGGATGCATGCGATTATGACGAATGATATCGGTGATTTTAACAGTTGTGTCATCATTATGGATGAGTTCACCATTGGCGGCCATTTGTTCTAATGTAGGGAAAACAAGAAGTGCAGCACTGCCTACTTCTTCGATGAGTTCCCATTGCGTTGAGACAGGTAACGGTACTCCGAGCAATGATTGAAAATAAGCCTGACGGTTAAAAGGAACAGCAACATAATATTTTTGCAGTGCGAGAATTGCTTTAAACGCTGCGTCATATTTTTTTGTTCCAACATGATTTGGGATCTCTGCTGAAAAAATGTAACTACACGATGCACAGCGTAACTTCTCAATCCAATACTTATGTACAGCAGCGAGATTCTGACCTTTAACACGCACAATTATACCAGGTTCAATACGATATAATTTTCCACTACAAAGCATTGGGCATAAATCTCCTGCTTTATATTCAGCATGTAATAGTTGATGCTCTGTAATATTGATATAGGCTGAATGTGGTAAACGCCCATGCCCCGATTTTGATTTGACAATTTTATTGCTTGTTGGTGATGTTTCGGATTCAATTGATTCGATACTCAATTGTGTAGTTGTATCGTTCTTATTTATAACATCATCAGTAATGTTAGATTGTTCTGAGTCTTTTGTCTTCTTCTTGCTTTTACTTCCAAGTCCAAAAATAAGTTTGCGTAAATTTGATAATTTGATTTTATGTTCAAGAAGCGCTTTGGGTAACCAAACAGCCAATTTAATGCAGGATATAGCGAAATCTTTTGTGCTGCTTTCAATTTCACTCGCCTTAATTGCAGCAATAGCCGCTTCAATATCAGCTTGCGACTTATCTATCACTTTGGGTAGCTCATTTCCGTGACTCATACCATAGACTGTCCATTTAAGCGAGACGGCAAGCCTAGCGGACTTTTTCATATAAATCAATGCGCTGGGCTAATTAAATGGGCAGTGTTGAATTCTGACCACTTGGTATGTATTATGCAGCAAAAAAGTCACCCATCAACACAAATGAATTTATTAATAAAAGGATTTTTATGTTTGGACAAACTGTACTGAAACCATTAGTAATTGAGGCTAAACGCGCTCAGGAAGAATTTCATTCATCGCAAGATTCAACCGAAGCAGATCCGCTTAGCAAAACTCAAATCCAACAGATTTGTTTTGATCGTCTTATTCAATTTATGTCTCATCCTGATATTCTTGGCAAACCTATCATGGATAGACAAGAACCAATTCCTATATCTTGGTATCCGAATCAAAATGATCTTATCGATATGAAAAAAGGCAATGACATTTTAAAAGTATTGGAGAGGATTATGTCTCCTTTATTTCTTGATTTAAAATTTAATTTAATGGATAAAGAGGTGAAAGATTCGTTTAAATTACTTTTCATTCCAGAAATTTTTCAATTATCAGAATTACATAAATCTATTTGTGATAAACTCAAAAAAATGTGCTGTTTGTACAGTGAATACTTAATACAAAATATAATAACAGCAATCGTAAAAAATGTTACTTTAGATAGCGAAGAAAGGATTGATCCTGTTTTTGTTGAAGCGGTAAAAAAGCATGAAGCATTACCTTATAAAACCGCACATTTAAGTGTCGAGCCTAACCTTCAATTAAAATTATATTTGAGGATTAAAAATCCAATATCTGCACTCTCTGAAGAAATAACTAATTATTACTATATTACCCACCTTAATATTGCAGTATTGCAGTTTTTATTTGATCATAAAATAATATATTTTCATGAGCCCAGATATTCATTTTTAGATTATGATTCTTTTGGTAGCCCTATTATGGAGGCTGCCAAGCATGGAAATGTAAAATTATTTGAACTGATGTCTCGAGCTTTGCCACCCCACAACAATTATGTGTACAATTTTTATGGTGCAACTGAAATAAATGCATGGGAGGATAAATGTCGTTCTCCTTTGATGGTAGCAGCTCGATCTAATCGATTAGATATAGTCAAAATAATATTAGATGATGAAAATACGGTTGCTGAAACTCTTGTAAAATCAGACTGGGGGCGCTGGACTGCGCTCATGCATGCTGGCTGCAGCGGAAATGTAGAAGTGGTAGAGTTAATGATACAAAAAGCTTCATCACTAGGATTAACCAGTACACTTGTTAATTTTTGCGGAAGGATAAATCATACAGCATTTACAATTGCCGCATATAGTGGTCAGTTAGAAGTCGTAAAAATATTGATGCCCCATGTGGAACAGCGAACTAAAGTTGAAGATAATACGCCACAAAGCGAACAATACATTAATCAATTTGAAGTTGCATTGAGTTTGGCAAAAAAAAATAGGCACATAGCAGTGGTGGGTTATTTGCGAACCTTGTTGCAAGAAGAAAAATCTTCAGCTCCTCAGTGTCGTTTAATGTAGAAGCAGGCATAGATAGTTTTCTTTTTATATTGTCCGCCATTTGCATGGCGGACAGATTATACACTATGACTAATTACACAAAATTATTTACAGACTCATAAAATTCTCGTCAGATGGCGGTGCTACCTTCCTCGAATTTCCAAAAATTTTATCTCGATTATCCTCATTTTTCGCTTTGGCGAAATGTAACTCATCTTCAGTGGCAAATATATATAATCTGCACTAAGAAGTGTCGTTCAGTAGGAGCACGCAGCTCTGCCGAAATGATACTATTAATCGTAAAACTTAAAGATTGCAATTTCAGAAGAATCAATAACATCAGAA
>CAZAXX010000108.1:0-4422 GCA_964489265.1 uncultured Coxiellaceae bacterium | reverse complement strand
TATTCGCCTCAAATTTGCGACGATTTTGACTCGATTCCCCACTTTTTAAAAACCCAAAACCAATTGCAAACAGACCCTAACAATGATTTTCTCCTTGCCTTCACCCAGGCTATTGGCTGGGTAAGGCTAATAACCATAAGGAGTCATTAACCTATGAAACATTATGAAGTTGTATTTTTAGTTCACCCAGATCAGAGCGAGCAAGTGCCTGCTATGATCGAGCGTTATAGCAACATGGTCACCCAGCGCAAAGGCACCATTCATCGTTTAGAAGATTGGGGTCGCCGTCAATTAGCTTATCCTATTAACAAAGTATTAAAAGCTCACTATGTTTTAATGAACATCGAATGTGATAAAGAAACATTGGATGAGTTAAGCAATGCGTTCCGTTATAACGATGCTGTGATTCGTAATTTGATCCTGAATGTAAAACGCGCTGTTAAAGACCCTTCACCACTTCTGAAAGAGAAAGAAGGTAGTCGTAGTGAATCCGGTGGTGGTCATTTTGATTCTGACTCAGGCCATAGAGGCAAAGGAAGAAGAGCACCCGTGGAAAGTGATGATGAAGCGCATGCTTCTGTTGAAACTGAATCAGACAAGTAAACGACTAACAGCTGGAGTTATAAAATTATGTCAACATATTATCGCCGTAAAAAGTTTTGCTATTTTACAAGCAACAAAATCGATGAAGTCGATTACAAAGATGTGTACCTCTTGAAAAAATTTATCACGGAAAGTGGGAAAATTGTTCCAAGCCGAATTACCGGAACAAAAGCACGTTATCAACGACAATTAGCGACTGCAATTAAAGTAGCTCGTTTCCTCGCGTTGTTACCGTATTGCGATAAGCATTAATTTGTAAAAGTTCACATCTGGGCGAAAGTCAGGATGTGAACTTTGCGAGAGCATAACAGGCACTTATGTTACTACGCCGCTTCACGGATTATGTTTTACACAGTCGCTTGCAAGCGATGCTCGCTGCGTTTTTGTTAGCATTTATTCCGTTGATTGGTGCAGGTGCCAGTATTTTGGTTGCAGCATTAGTCACACTGCGCAAAGGTGCGTTTGAAGGTACGCTTGTTTTAATTGCGTCACTGGTGCCTTTTGTCATGAGTTATGCCATGTCGGAACCTGCGGCTGGCGGACAATTGCTGATCGCGATGGAAACGCTCATTGCGATTAACATTTTAACTTGGCTCTTGGCATTGGTTTTGCGTCGTTATGCTAACTGGAGCTTGGTGATTGAAGTTGCGGCATTAGCAGGAATGCTTTTGGTTGGAGGTGTTCACCTTCTTTTTCCTGATGTGCAGGCTTGGTGGGGAACACAGCTCTCAGCTTCTTTTGGTAAAGCGGCTAGCGTATTAGGGCAGTTTGCAGAAGATCCAGCGGCATCGAAAGCGATGACAGCAGATCTCGTTGCCAATTTACAACGTTATGCGACTGGTTTTGTTGTGACATCAGTCATGTTTAATGCTTTGTTGCAATTGATTTTGGCAAGATGGTGGCAAGCGGTGATGTTTAATCCCGGCGAATTGCGTAAAGAATTACATCAAATTCGCTTGAGTTATATATCGGTGTTAGTGTTTGCTGCAGTGGCCATGCTGGCTTATTTGGGCAGTGATCTTTGTTTAGATTTTATGCCTGTCTTGATTGGGGCGTTTTGTGCCTCTGGATTAAGTTTGATACACCGCTTGGTTGTCTCAAATAAAGCAGGTTGGTTTTGGCTAAGCGTCGTTTATTTTAGCATTATGTTTGTTGTTCCGCTCGGCATAGTGCTGGTTGCAATTGTGGGATTATTTGATAGTTTGCTCGATGCAAGGCGATTGGGAAAATAATTAATTTGAATATGAAATAAAGAGGTGACGAAGTGGAAGTTATATTATTGGAAAAAATTCGTAATTTAGGTGCACTGGGCGACAAAGTAAAAGTGAAGTCAGGTTATGGACGTAACTATCTTGTGCCAAAAGGCAAAGCCGTTTTTGCAACCGCTGATAACATGGCGAAATTTGAATTGCGCCGCGCCGCATTAGAAAAAGCAGCTGCTGAACATGTCAAAGAAGCGGAAGTCAGAAAGCAAGCGTTGGTTGCGTTGCAAGTTGTTACTATACCTGCGAAAGCTGGCGAAGAAGGTAAATTATTCGGTTCGATTGGTACACGCGATATCGCAGCAGCGATTACCAAAGCGGGTGTTGCCGTTGATAAGAGTGAAATTCATCTGCCAAATGGCGTGTTACGTCAAACAGGTGAATATGATATTGAAGTTGAATTGCATAGCGAAGTGATTGTAGTTCTCAAAATCAGCGTTGTGGCAGAAGCGTAAGCAAGGCTTTGTCATCCTGAACGAAGTGAAGGATCTCCTTATATATGGAGATCCTTCACTTCGTTCAGGATGACAGCAGTCATTATCTAATCACAAGCGTTCGTACATTCTTACTAGAATCCGATAAAAAATATTCTCGAGCATTACAAGATATAAAATTGAAAAACCGACTGCAACATTCGCGTTGCCGCGCTTTGTTAATAGCCTTAGTAAAATCCTCCGCTGTTTTATATTCTTCATCAGCTATCTGCATTAAACGATCAATATGAGCTGGAATTTCCTTCCTACATTTTCCTCGCCATACAGCAAGATGTTCAGGATTATGTATATCAATTTTTAAATTATTTTTAATCGCTCTAATCACACCTTGATTCACATAGCGTTCGCGTAGAATTTCCATCTCTTGATTTAATTTGTCTGACTCGGTTTGATATTTCAAGAGCAACTCCTCCGAGTGAATTTTGGCATCGAGTATATTTGATCGTAGGTAATGATGATTAGTAATAAGTTGCCTAATGTCCGCTGGTGGAACATCTAGCATATCTAAAGTGAGTGGTTGTCTTGTAAAAGGGTCTGTCTGGTTGCCTTGCAAATATGTGGTGATAATATGTCGAGAATAGAGATGGCCAAAAGGCGTCATAACAGGATCAATGAATGGCTTATAATCGATAGGATCCAAAAAATTCTCAGGAATTTTAAAAAGATTAATGTCAATTTGTTTCTGAATTTGCACGGAGCGTTTTTTTGTTAATAAACGCTTGAACCGAGAAAACATTCTTTTCTCCTGTAGACCTTTCACCCTAATAATGCGAAAATTTATTACTAATTTTGAGCAGATCAATACCCATGAATATGGATACCCAGACTACCACAAAACGCTTCAAAACTAAGCCTATGGATACGGATTCCGTGAAGATTCCGCCTCATTCTATTGAAGCGGAACAATCTGTTTTGGGCGGTTTAATGCTGGATAATCGAGCGCTTGATCAAATTGCCGATCGTGTGCGTGAAAATGATTTTTACCGGCATGACCATCGGCTCATCTTTAGAGTGATGAGCAAGCTGTCGGATCAGAGCAAACCGTTGGACGTCTTGACGGTCTCTGAAGCGCTACGCGAAATCCATGAGTTGGATAATGCGGGCGGCGAAGTGTATTTATTTGAACTTGCTAATAATACACCGAGTGTTGCCAATATCCGGGCTTATGCCGATATCGTGCGTGAGCGTTCCGTATTGCGCCAATTGATTTCGACGGCAAAAGATATTGCAAGCCATGCTTTTAATCCACATGGGCGTACCAGTTTAGAATTGCTCGATGAAGCAGAACGGCAAGTTTTTGCTATTAGCGAGCAGGGCGCGCGCAATGGCGGTCCGGTGAATATCACCGAGTTTTTGACTAAAACCATGGAGCGTATTGATACGCTGTCACATTTAGATGATCCAGTAACGGGTATCCCAACCGGTTATCATGATTTAGATGACATGACGTCCGGTTTGCAAAAATCCGATTTGGTGATTATTGCGGGTCGTCCTTCGATGGGTAAAACGACATTTGCGATGAATATTGCAGAACACGTGGTGATGAAAAGTAAATTGCCGGTGCTGATTTTTAGTATGGAAATGCCAGGTGAGGCGATTGTCATGCGTTTGCTTTCATCGCTGTCACGCATCGATCAATTAAAAATTCGTACTGGAAAAATTGAAGAACAAGATTGGCCACGCGTGATGTCGACGGTGAGCATGTTGTCGGAAGCACCGATGTTTATCGATGATACGCCTGCGCTCAGTCCATCTGAATTGCGTGCACGTGCGCGCCGACTTGCGAAAGAGCATGGTCAAATCGGCATGATCGTCATCGATTATTTACAGTTAATGCAAGTGCCTGGTAATAACGAAAATCGCACGGCAGAAATTTCTGAAATTTCTCGCTCGTTGAAAGCATTAGCCAAAGAATTAAATGTACCGGTGATTGCGTTGTCGCAGTTGAATCGTGGTTTGGAACAACGCGCAGACAAGCGACCGATTATGTCAGATCTTCGTGAATCAGGCGCAATTGAACAAGACGCCGATTTAATTGTGTTTATTTATCGTGATGAAGTTTA
>CAZAXX010000107.1:0-4513 GCA_964489265.1 uncultured Coxiellaceae bacterium | reverse complement strand
ATAAGTTAACGCATCACACTAGACCAAACGACCTTCTGCATCGGTATTCATAATTTCAATCGTTTGCCCAGAGAGGCTAGTCACAATATCTTCTGGTTTGGTCGCGGTGCTGCTCGGCATATTTTCGGCAGTTGCTAACACGCCGACGATATGCAAAGGCAATTTCAGTTCGGCGATGGTTTTCATCAAGCCTAACACGGTAGCGGCGCCACACATATCGTATTTCATGCCAACCATGCCATCGGCAGGTTTTAAGGAAATACCGCCTGTATCGAACGTGATTCCCTTGCCAACGAAAGCAATCGGCGCTTGTTTCTTGCTCGTGCCTTTATATTCCAGGCAAACTAATTTGGCATCTTCTGCGCTGCCTTTGGCAACCGCCAAAAAAGCACCCATGCCAAGTTTTTCCATGTCGCTTTCTTCCAGTACTTTGACTTTTATGGATTTATATTTTTTTGCGAGCGCTTTGGCTTGGTTTGCAAGGTAGCTTGGATTACAAATATTGCTGGGCGTGTTGGCCAGATCCTTGGTGAAGTCAATGCCTGCTGTGATAGCAAGTGCTTGTTTTACTGCATTTTCCAGGGTTTTTTGTTTCTCAGTGACAAAAAGTTTAATGACTTGCAAGGTTGGTTTGGAACCTTTATCACTTTTGTAATGTGTAAATTGATAAAGCGCATCGCCGGTCACTTCAATTGCCTGTTTCACTTTCCAGGCCATATCGTATTTAGCCACGGCGACTTCCAGCAGGCATAACAATGGCTGGCTGACTTTGGCTGCATTCAATGCTTTGATGCTGCTATTAATAATTCGACGATAATCCCGCGGGGTGAGCGGCTCATGTTTGCCGCAACCGACTAACAATACGCGCGGTGCGGCCAGTTTTGGCACGTGATGTAACAGCATGGTTTGGCCGACTTTGCCCTGCATTTCGCTGTTTTTGAGGATTTTTGTCAGGTAGTGCTGGCTGATTTGATCAAGTTTTTTAGCGCTGGGAGTCAGTTCATTTTTTTCATAAATTCCTACGACCAAACAATCGTTATCTATTTTTTCAATGTTTTGGCTCTCAATTTGAAATTTCATGTTAGTACCCACGGTGTTAATTAAGTATAATAAAAAGCGATTTTATAAGAATGTGACAATGTGCGAAAGCATTAATGATTATTTCACGCTATCTGACTAAAGAGGTTTTTAACGCACTGCTCGCAGTGACCTTTGTGCTGTTGCTCGTTTTTATCAGCCAGACACTGGTTCGCTACTTAAGCTATGCGGCATCCGGCAAAATTGCCGCGAATTTGCTATTGCAAATCGTGGGCTTTGAAGTCCCTAATCTGTTGGCGTTATTGCTACCGCTTGGGTTGTTTCTCGGGATTATCTTAACGTACAGTCGTCTCTATGCCGATAATGAATTACGTGTGTTACATGCCTGTGGTTTAACACCCAATCGTTTAACTGGAATTACCTGTGTATTAGCGATCTTCGTGACGTTGGTTATTAGCTTGTTGATGCTATGGATCAATCCGGCGATTTCTGTCGATAAACAAAAAATATTAGCCAGTGGTTCTGTGGATAATTTGCTGGGTACTTTAATGCCGGGTCGTTTCCAGGTGAGTAGTGATGGCAAACGGGTTGTGTATGTCGAAAAGATTTCTCGTAATCACAAAGAAGCGGAAAATATCTTTGTGGCGCAACAAGAAAAAAATGATGCTGATGAAACAGGCACGCCATGGGTTGTGCTTTCTGCAGCGGATGGTCATCAGATGGTGGATCAAGAGAATCAACAAGTGTTTATTGTGGCGGATAATGGCAATCGTTACGAAGGCATTCCCGGCCAAAATAATTATAAAATTATTCAATTCAAACGTTATGCCGTGCGCATGCCGGATGTTGCGTTCAAGTCCCAAAGAGAAATTCACGAATCCATTGCGACGAAAAAATTATTTGAGCAATACAAAGATCCTGCTTATGCATCCGAATTACAATGGCGTATCGCGATTCCCATTACCGCATTTTTGTTAGCGTTGCTTGCGATTCCATTAAGCCAGGTGAAGCCACGGCAAGGGCGTTTTTCCGCATTATTTCCAGCGATTTTAATTTATGTTGTTTATATGAATTTATTATTTGCTGGACGCAATCTTATCGAACAAAAAATGGTTTCAACGCTGATTGGTTTATGGTGGATTCACTTGATTGCGTTGAGTCTGGTGATTGGATTAATGTGGAATTGGCGGGCGCGCAGTTAATGATTTCTATTCTGAATCGATATGTTGCAAAGACTGTTATTTTAGCCACTTTGCTGGTGATGCTGGTGGTGATTGGATTAGCGTATTTTATTAATTTGTTGGGTGAGCTCAGAGACATCGGCGTCGGTGATTACGGCATTATGCAAGCGGCCATGCATTCCTTGCTGGAACTTCCTTATAACATTTATGTTTTTTTTCCTATGTTGGTGCTGTTGGGTGGGTTGTTAGGATTGAGTACGCTTGCCTCAAATCACGAATTAATTGTCATGCGAGTATCGGGTGTTTCCATTCGGAAAATTATTTATGCGGTATTTGGTGCGGCATTCCTGTTAATTATTTTAGGGATGTTTATTGGCGAAGTGATTGCACCGCGCACGCATTATCTAGCCGATATTCATAAATCATCCGAACAAAGTGGTGGCCAAGCGGTTGTGACTGCAGCGGGTCTTTGGGTGCATGAAGGAAATAGTTTTGTGCATATCGATCGTGTCATGGCGCATAAACATTTGGAAGGTGTGACACGTTATGAGTTCGATGGGAAACATCGATTACTTGCATCGTATTATGCAAAAACCATGGATTTTCAAAATGGGCGTTGGCAGTTGCATGATTTGTCAAAGACAGTCATTAATGTGAATCGCACTACGAGCCAGCAATTACCTGAAGCGACGTGGGATTTATCGCTTTCTCCGAATATTTTAAATGTCGGCATGATTGAGCCTGAAGAAATGCCGCTGACTAAACTGGCGGAATATACTCGTCATTTAGTGAAGAATGGAACGCAAGCAGCTGAATTTCAATTCTCGTATTGGAAAAGAGTGCTGCAGCCATTGACGATTTTAGTTATGTTATTTTTAGCGATCCCATTTGTTTTTACGGCGCCCCGTTCGGTCAATATGGGCTGGCAAATGTTGGTTGGTATTGTCACCGGTTTTGTGTTTTACATTTTGGATTCTTTGCTAGGTCAACTCAGTGTGGTCTATCAGCTACCGCCTTTTTTTGCGGCTTTATTTCCGATTCTGTTATTTGCAGCATTGGGAATTTTAATGATGCGACGGATTAAAAATTAAATGCGACTTATTTTAAATGTTTTTAGAAATGGTGAATGTGTCAGAATTATTGCAATTAAAGAAGAAAAAGAAGAAGGGTTTACTTGTTTTGGTTATCAGTTTTCCACTGGTATTGTTGAGCTGCGGCACAATGCTGCATATGAGGGAATACACCCAGGCAGCTTACCAAACAATCGTGACGAAGATTATTTTGTTGAATTTACAGTAACGCATTCATTTAAAAAGTTTTGTGAAGCTTTTCAAGCATCTTCTTATAATGATCATAAAAAATATGGACAATATACGCATAACTGCGCGGATGCAGCGAGATTTGCGTTAGGTCTGGTTGACATAGAGCTTCCTTTGGCGCGGTTCAAATTCAATCGTTATAACCCAGGGACGTATCTTCGTGTTCCGGGTGTTTCAACGCCATATGAACTGTTTCTTGCTGCAAAAGAATATAAAATACAATTGTTAGAAGTTCAAAGACCAGTGACTGATTCTATTTATGCGCAGCTTGAACGAGCAAAATCTTCGTTACAAGATGTTGCTCTGCCAGATGCAGAAGTTAAAAAAGATGTTGAGATCATTCTTGCAGAAGTGGATAAAAAAATGTTGGAAAGTCCACATCATGCGGAGTCTTATTTACGGGCATTGCTGAAGCTCAATGAGATGTTTATACAATCCATAGAAAATGCTCAGCAGATTCAACAAGAATGCACGGAATCAGCTGCTTTTTTTCAAAAACGGTTACCTAGTTTGATGCAAGGGTATTTGGACCAATATGCGATTTCGCTTTTTGCGCTTGTGTTATGTATGAGTTATGCGGGGAGGCAGTTTGAGGAATCATATAACTCTCTTTCTTTGCTAAATCGAATGTTAGTGGGTGGATCATCTGCTGGATTGGGCGTGTCCTTCACAGTTTTTTTTAATCGCAGAAATCACAGACAATTACGTGAAGACAAGGATCGAGCTCAGATTAAAGTTGATACGGAGTTATCAAAAGCCATGTTTGATTTGATTGAGAAACACCGTAGGGGCGGACCGCAGCCTCGCGATGACGCGGCGTCATTGCGTGCCACCTAAGTCACTCATGTTACGCAGTAACTGCTTAGAACGCCTTCCCAGCAGGGGAAGGTAGCCAACGGGCTAGGGGGGGAGTATATTTTTATTCTTTAGAAAATTATTTTTTTTAATACACCATCCGGCCTGAGGCCACAATCC
>CAZAXX010000106.1:0-4545 GCA_964489265.1 uncultured Coxiellaceae bacterium | reverse complement strand
ACGAAGTGAAGGATCTCCATATATAAGGAGATCCTTCACTTCGTTCAGGATGACACACTCTCTACGGCATCATCCGTAACAAAATATCATCTTTTTTGATGATGTGATGATACAACGCAGCCAAAACATGCAACGAAACCAACGCAATAATTGTGTAAGCTAATACGGTATGCGTTGTAAAACTGAATTCATCCAGCGATTTACTTTGTGAAATTGGCAGCGTCAGACTCCAACTAAAAAAATGAGGCACGTATCCAGCCGCAACTGAGCCAATCCAACCACTGAGTGGCATTGCAATCAACACGGCATAGAGAGAAAAATGCGTGATTCGCTCAGCTGCATGTTGCCATGTTGGCGTCCCTAACGGTAAAACAGGTTTCGGATTCGATAACGCCCATAACAGACGCAGAATCATTAAACAAAGAATCGTTATTCCTATGAGTTTATGAATGTTAATCACAGTACCGCGTAATGGTTTTTCAATATCGTCCATGAAAAAACCTAGAAAAAGCATGAATACAACTAAAGTAAAAATGGTCCAATGAAAAAATTTCGCGACAGATCCATATGATGTTTGCGTATTTTTAATCATAACACTTCCTGATTTATAAAAAAAAGGCAGCGTCGTGGCTGCCTTTATATATAAAGCGTTGTTCCATTACATCGTAACGTTAATTGTCATCGTGCCAGCAGTGGTACATGCTGCAGAAGTTGAGAGCTTTGAATTTGACGAAAGCAGGTTTTTTATCTGTGAACAACCAGCAGCTGGAACATTTGGAACGTCAATGGTAAATTGATTGGTTACAGAAGCACTTCCAGTCGCAGTCATTAATCCGCCCCATGCCGAGTTTGGCATTGCACTGCCTGGCATATAAGGTGCTAAAGTTGTAGAACTTATACCTGAGGCTGAATTAGTAGCAGAAAAATAACTTTCTCCAGCGGCTACAACACCGACGATATTATTCATGGTGGATGCGACTTTTTGGTTGAGTGATGCTGTTTGGTAATATCGAATTGACATGACAACGACCATTGCTGCAATTGCCAAAACCAACATGATTTCTAATAAGGTTACACCGCGAGCTGATTTGAAAGACTGTTTCATATGTTTATCTTCCTCTAATAACAAATTCGTTTACATCCAAGTACCATCCAAACTTTGCAGCAAGACGATACTTGCGCGTTTGTCGTTTAAGGGTACTATATTACTCCCAAATTTAGCAAGAAGGATTTATATGATGACTGATTTGCTCCCCTCGATTGAGCTCAATCCAAAAGAAACGCCTATAGGTTCAGTCATTTGGTTGCATGGCTTAGGTGCGGACGGCAATGATTTTGTACCCATTGTCTCAGAACTTAATCTTCCGAATACGCTTCCATTGCGGTTTGTTTTTCCGCATGCGCCCATGATGCCCGTGACAATTAATAACGGTTATCATATGCGCGCCTGGTATGACATAGTTTCAATGTCAATTGAACAACGTGCTGACCAGGCAGGCATTGATGCTTCGAGATTGCAGTTACATAACTTAATTGAGCATGAAAAAAAATTAGGAATACCCGCCGATAAAATTATTCTAGCTGGATTTTCACAAGGCGCTGTGATTGCTTTAACAACCGGCTTAACTTTTCCAGAGCGTTTAGGCGGGATTCTTGCTCTATCAGGTTATTTGCCCGAACCAGAAAAAATTTTAAATGAGATTAGTGCAAATCAGGCGACGCCAATTTTTCTTGCGCATGGCAGAGAAGATAATATTGTGCCGCATATGCTCGGTGACCAATTGCATCATCTGTTACAGAAAAAATTACTTCCGGTGAGTTGGCATAGTTATGCGATGGGGCATTCGGTTTGTCTGGAGGAAATTCAGGATATTGCGGGTTGGTTGGAAAAGGTGTTTATTTGATGGAACCATCACCGTCATCCCGCGCTAAAAGCATGCGCGGGATGACGGTGGCACATCACCCAAACGTCCAACCTAGACCCAGTGAATACAAGTCATAATTACCCGTTTTGCTATTACCCGTCGCTCGCTGCCATTGGCCATTCACAGCAACCGATTGCCAGAAAGTATAAGCCGCGCCTAAACCATAATAATAGCCAGTCGCAGCATGTGATCCTGTATTCACGACAATTCCATTCGCGACAACAAAACCTGAATTTTCTTCTGAGACTTTTGACTGAAGTCGCACAACACCCAACTTTGCAAAAAGATCTACGCCAGAATCTGCAATTGGTAAAATCGCTTTAACTGCCGCATCATAACTATAATGCACATCTTTCGCGACACGCGTTCCATTCACTTTCGCAGTCGAATTGGCATACTTGGTATAACCAATTTCTCCCGCAAAATACGGAATAAATTTATAACCAATGTTAATGTTCGTGCCTAAACCTGAACTCGAGATATCGCTATTGGTTGCATAGCTTACATTGCTAACTTTCGATTGCCCGAAATTAATTTCTCCATACCAACCAGAAGGCACGGAAGGAAATGCGTGAGCCAATGTAAAACTACCTGTCATTGCAATGCCAAGCAACGTTGGCATGATTTTTTTAAATCCTTTCACAAACAAAATCCTCCAGATAGTTTTTAACAGAAGTTATACAGCAAGCCGACTTTCACAATATTGTCGCGAGCAGTTACGCTGTTACGGAAAACAGAAAATGTTTTATATTTCGTATAATCATATTCGACTCGAGCGCCCCAATGATTGCCCCAGTCACCTTGCAAACCAATACCTGCTTGACCGCCAGTCACGTTGGTTAAACTTAAGTTTGTACCATAACCGGCAGGCGCAGCCGCTTGATGGAAAGCAAAACGTGTGCGTAATGCGCTTAAACGAAAATATAATAATGCCGCGGGATTAAATCTAAAACCAGGAATTATGCTTGCACCCCAGGTATATCTTGATCGCATGATAACATTTGCAGTGAAAGGTGTTGTAGCCGTGTTAACTTGCCGAGTGTTTGTCTGTGCTGAGTTGGCACTACCAAATAGTTCGCCACCCAAATACAATCGATCAACCATATAACCCAAACCGATAAAAAGACCGCCAATCGCGCCATAAGCACTGGCCGTTTGCGATTGTCCCGTGACATCTTTTATTTTCCAACTAGCGCTATCGTAACCCAGTTCCGCGCCTACGTATGGAACTGTTACATCAGCATAGGCTGCCGTTCCACTCGCCAAAAGAATCGCGCTCGCGATTACCATTTTTTTAATCATGACATTGCTCCATAATATCGACGATAGTAATGGAAGTTAGTCTATACCCAACTCACCTAAAGATGCGAGCTTTACCTGCTTGGATTGCAAGAAATTGTAGCGATTTTAAAATAAAAAACCGGAGCAATACTTAAAGTATTGTGAGGATTTTTTATTTTAAAATCGCTGCAAGTTCGCCGCAAGACGAGCGGGTAAAGTTCGTATCTTTAGGTGAGTTGGGTATGCACAAGTGAGGGGATGAATGAAACCCTCTTCTCGCGATTAACGAGAAGAGGGATATCAGATTATTCAAATTTGTAAACTAAACCAAGATTGAATGCATCAGATTGTGGTGACACGCCGTTGATACGACGATATTTGGTGTAGTCATACTCACCACGTACATCCCAATTCTGGGTGACGCTGGTTTGTAAACCTAGACCAACTTGACCACCAGTTGCTGTGTCATCAATGTTGCTAAAGTGAGTTTTAACAACACCAACACGCGCATATGCCATGGTGTGATCGCTCAGCATGTAACCTGGAATAAAGCTTACGCCATAACCATAAGTCGTTTTCAGACTTGGGTTACTACGAGTTGTATGTTTATCTAATGTGGATGTTCCGAGCACGCCGAATAATTCACCGCCTAGATAAATACTTTGATTCACTGTCGCGCCGTAACCACCATTGATGGTGAGAGGCATGCCACGGAAACTACCCGTGTTTGCAGTGTTGTCTACGACACCTAAGCTTGCGCCTAAGTAGGGAGCTCCACTGGCTAACGCAACGGTGGAACTGGTTGCTAAAATTGCACTTGCAATTAACAACTTCTTATACATGTTGTGCTCCTAATTTCATTATTCTTACTACAGTTATAACAACGCAATAAACAACATTGTATTGTTAGGGTTTGTTCTCGTCCGAGTGTGATCT
Organism: uncultured Coxiellaceae bacterium; assembly: GCA_964489265.1. Lineage (GTDB taxonomy): Bacteria > Pseudomonadota > Gammaproteobacteria > DSM-16500 > DSM-16500 > CAYRUP01. The sequence continues at coordinate 403 of CAZAXX010000106.1, read as the reverse complement.
TGAGAGTGGATGCTTAAAGAATCTATCCAGGCTTCCGTGAGATAGATGAGGTGGGAAAGCATATAACATTATAATGGGGGATTCAACCCGTCATCCTGAGAGCGTTTTTTGCTCGAAGGATCTCCGCGTTATAACGTGGAGATCCTTCACTTCGTTCAGGATGACACCATAATTATTTCGTATCGCCAGCTGTATAAGACATAAACACTTCATTCAGCTGTTTACTGACCCGAATAAACGTAGTTCGCTTGGATAATTCTTTCAACCGCTGGGCGCCGACATAAGTACAAGTTGAACGAATGCCACCTAAAATATCTAACACCGTATTATTCACAGGACCGCGATAAGGAACATTGACAGAACGTCCTTCACTCGCGCGATATTCCGCAACATTGCCGTGATA
>CAZAXX010000105.1:0-4700 GCA_964489265.1 uncultured Coxiellaceae bacterium | reverse complement strand
ATGCAGCAGAAGATGCGCCACGCACTTTAATCACTTCCGCACCGCGTTTTTGAATAATGGAAATAAAATCATTTTGCAGCCAATTTATATCAGTAATGACATCCGCTGCAGATCTACCATTAATTTTTGCGTGATAAAAATCAGGATATTGCGTAGAAGAATGATTCCCCCAAATCGTCATTTGCGTGACTGCAGTCACATCGACACCTGCCTTGATCGCCAATTGTTTACGCGCGCGCAATTCATCCAAAGTGGTCATTGCATAAAATCGATCGAGTGGCACATCCGGTGCATTGTTCATCGCAATTAAACAATTCGTGTTACACGGATTACCTACCACAAAAATTCGCACGTCATCCGCAGCGTTATCATTAATTGCGCGACCTTGTGCAGTGAAAATTTTTCCATTAATTTTCAATAAATCAGAACGTTCCATGCCTTCTTTACGTGGCACCGCACCCACTGACACCACCCAATTCACATCACGCATAGCGACATTTAAGTCTGATGTGCAGACAACATTTTTCAACAGAGGAAATGCGCAATCATCCAACTCCATTGCCACACCGCGTAATCCCGGTAATGCTTGCTCTAATTCCAGCAAATGCAAATCAATTTCTGTATCGGGGCCGAGCATTTGGCCAGAGGCAATTCTAAAAATCAGTGCATAACCTATTTGACCTGCGGCTCCGGTGATAGCAACTTTGACGCGTTTTTTCATTTTGTTTTGCTCCTTTAGAATAATGGCTTAGAGAATTGTGGCGGTATTCTAACGCGAAAACAGGCCCATGTGTTATACTTTGCCCATGCAAAAATTTACCCCTACAATCCCGCTAAGCCTTTACATTCATATTCCCTGGTGTGTGCGTAAATGCCCTTATTGTGATTTTAACTCACATGCGGCGCAGAATAACGTTCCAGAAGAAGCGTATGTTACTGCTTTAATGAAAGATTTAGATGAAGAAATGTCGCAACTTTCAGAACGTCGAATCGTCAGTATTTTTTTTGGTGGCGGCACGCCGAGTTTATTTTCGCCTGAAGCAATAGCGACTATTCTCCAGGGCGTGCGTGATCGCCTGGACTTAAATCCTGATGTTGAAATTACTCTCGAAGCCAATCCTGGCACCGTCGATGAAAGTCGTTTTGTGGGTTTTCGTCAAGCGGGCGTGAATCGTTTATCCATTGGCGTACAAAGTTTGCAAAATGAAAAATTGCATGCGCTCGGTCGGATTCACGATCGTGACTATGCGTTGCGTGCTATCGACGCTGCAAAAAGCACGGGCTTCGCTCGTTTTAATCTGGATTTCATGCATGGTTTGCCGCAGCAATCTCTTGAAGATGCGATGGCCGATTTGCAAGATGCGCTAGCTTTTAATCCGCCGCATTTATCCTGGTATCAACTGACGATTGAACCCAACACGTTATTTCAGCATAAGCCACCGACTTTGCCAGAAGATGAGATTTTATGGGAAATTCAGGAACAAGGAAAAAAATTGTTAGAGCAACACGGTTTGCACCAATATGAAATTTCCGCTTATGCGCGCGCTGATGAAGAGTGTATTCATAACAAAAATTACTGGGAATTTGGGGATTATTTAGGGATTGGCGCAGGCGCGCACAGCAAAATCACTGACATCCAGAACAATAGCGTCACTCGACGTTCCAAAGTAAAAAATCCACGTGATTATCTGGATCCACAGAAAAAATTTATTTCGACAGAGCAGCTTGTTTCAGAGAAAGATCGTTGTTTTGAATTTATGATGAATGCATTGCGTTTAACACGTGGTGTTCCACTCAATTTGTTTTCTGAACGCACTGGATTATCAGTGAATGCACTTGAGCCGATTTTATCATTTGCTAAAGAAAAAAATTTAATGATGGTAGATGCGACCCGACTTGCCACTACAGAAATGGGCCAACGTTTTTTGAATGATGTGGTCGGGTTGTTTTTACCTGAGAAAATGTAAAATAATGTCATTCCCGCGAAGGCGGGAATCTATGTAGCATGGATTCCCGCCTCCGCGGGAATGACATTCTGCGCGTAGTGCGCGTCTCGAAAACCTAACACAAAAACTGCCCACAATACTCATCCACAAAATGATAAGAAATCCCCAACGCAGTAAAGCTGGGATTTTTAACATACGTTGAATTATATAAAATCGTGGTGTAAGACAAATCAGCCACCCAACGCTGGGTAATATCATAGCTCGCACCGATTGCAAGCTCGGGGCGAACGGTGGAATTTCGCTGACGTGAAATTGAAAAACCGCCTATGCTGCCTGTGGTGCTCGTATTAACATACGCAAGACCCGCTTTTCCGAAGATACCAAATCCGCTCTCTGCGATTGGCAGCATGCCTTTACCAAGCAAATCAACGCTCCCTGCACGCGTGCGAATGTTGTTCGTCACAACAGTTGTTTTATATTTGCCGCTGGAGAAATAAGTAAAACCACCTTCCATGCCGAAATATTTATTAAAATTACCGCCCAGAAATAATCGTATACCAACTCCACTGCTATCTGGCTTAAGTGTTACCACCGTGGGAGGAGTCGTTGGAATTGTGCCTGTTTGCTGTTGCCCATGCAAATTAGTCACCCCCAACATGGTGCCAAAATAAAATCCTTCACCCGTTGCATAAGCCGCATTCGCAAAACCCGCCATCATAGCGACAGCTGAAACCCATTTAACCATTTTTAGCATTGCGAAATCCTCTTCATCGATTATTTGCTAAAGGTTAGTGAAGGCGGTTTATAAAGTCCAGAGAAAAGTGAGTGGGAAAAGGGGTCAAGTGCCATCATCGAACAAGTTTCATTTTAGAAAAGGGGTCAAGTGCCATCATCGAACAAGTTTCATTTTATACAGCTTGTTTGATGATGGCACTTGACCCCTGTTCTCATTTTATACAGCTTGTTTGATGATGGCACTTGACCCCTTTTCGGATGACACGTGCTCAGGATGACACACGGTTATTTTTTCGCAAACTGCAATTCCCAAATTGCACGCCCGCTTTGTGTACCGCGCTGCTCGAATTTGGTAATCACAGGTCGCTGAGTAGAGCGATTTGCATACTGATGCAAACCTGCCTGATTCGAGAGCGTAGGAATATCCGATAACACTTTCATCATATGTTCAGCATAATGCTGCCAATCCGTAGCAAGATGCAACGTGCCATCTTTTTTTAATTTACTTATAATTAAATTTACAAAATTCGGCTGGATTAATCGTCGTTTATGATGTTTGCGCTTAGGCCAGGGATCAGGAAAAAATATTTGTACCACATCCAAACTATTATCTGGAATACATTGTGCTAACACTTCAACTGCATCCGCATAATATATTCGTACATTTTGCAATGCTTCAGCACCCACACCCTGCAACAAACTACCTACACCCGGCAAATGGGTTTCAATCCCAATAAAATTTTGCATCGGATTTGCCTTCGCCATTTCAAGCAAGGAATAACCCGAACCAAAACCAATTTCTAATATGCATTCAGCATCGCGCTGAAAAACATCTGGAAAGTGAACCATGCCGTTCTGTAGCAACAAACCCATGGTTGGCAATAACACATCGACCGCGTTTTTTTGCGCATCTGTCATACGTCCATCGCGACGCACAAAGCTACGCACTCGACGTAGCGGAAAAGTTGTTTCTGTCATTTTTTTATTATCAATCTCTGGTAAATTTTGTATTGAATGGATTCAACATGCGCTCTCTCATGCGTGAATACGAGGGCGACTCAAGCTCTTCCTGTTCTTTTGATTTTTTATTTCCAGGCACCATGAATAAGACCAACTGAGGATATGACTGGGCGATAAGATCCAAGAAAGTACGCGCAATATGTGCCGTTGGAAAACGCAAATTCACTTCGGATTTTTCTTCATTCAAGTCACAACCTAATTCATGGTCTTCATAGTCCATATGCGAATAATTTTGCGCGAATGAATTAAATATAGAGGAAAATAATTCCAGCGAACTCGCAGAAACCTGCATAAAAAACTTATGTTCTGGCGATATTTCATTAGCATTGTTACGTGGTTGATTTAATTGAATTTGCTGCTGTTTTTTGACGATTTCTTCTCGCTCTTCGCGTTCTTGCTCTTCTTCTTCGAATTCAAGCTCATCTTCCAAAGCATCTTCCATAGCGCACTCATCCAGTGAAATACACAGCTCGATTTTGCCTTCCAGATAGTTTAATGCTTGATTAAACTGAAGAAGTTCATCTTGCTTTTTCTTGTTAAATTGTTCCATTTCACTTCGAAAACCCATGGGATTGGAGCCTCTTTTTAAATTACCTTAATTAATTATAAATACAAAACATTAATAAACTCTTAAATAGGGTCCGCTGACAATTGGTTTGTGGAGTTTAAAAAGCGGTAGAATCGGCCAAAATGGACGGAAATTTTCGTTAAATAGCCCTGCTATTCGCCTCAAATTTCCGTCGATTTTGACTCGATTCCCCACTTTTTTAACACTATAAACTAATTGACGACAGGCCCTAGTCTCTAAGTAATATACATTTTTAAATGTTGAACGAAAAGATATAACGCTTTAATGTTTGCTTCTTCAGCTTCTCTGCACCATGTACGCAATCCCTCTAATAGTTCCGAATTCGACGCTGTACTTTTTGTCCATAAATTTTGAAGCTTTAGACGAAATTGATAGACTACATTTAATGTGTTGTATTGCTCAAGCTCATT
>CAZAXX010000104.1:0-5237 GCA_964489265.1 uncultured Coxiellaceae bacterium | reverse complement strand
AAAAAGTTTTGTTTTTTTTTGTGAAGAAAAAACGGGCACGGGCACGCACACGGGACGGGCACGAAATCTCAGTGAATTGGTTGACGATCACCGATGATACGGATGATTCTGCAAAATACTAACCGCCCGATACAATTGCTCCGCCAAAATAATTCGAACCAAAGGATGCGGTAGCGTTAACGCAGACAAAGACCATTTGCTATGCGATCTGTTGAGACAAGCCGTCGATAATCCATCAGGCCCGCCAATTAACAAATCAACGTGACGCCCATCAGACTGCCAAAGTTTTAACTGTCCCGCGAGTTGCTCAGTACTCCACGCTTGACCTTTGACATCTAACGCAATCACATGATTCCCCGGTTTGATTGCAGCAAGTAATTTCTCACCTTCGCGTTCAATAATGCGTGGGATATCAGAATTTTTGGTGCGTTTTTCCGCGGGAATTTCGCATAATTCAAGCGAACATGCTGAAGTAAAACGTTTTGCATATTCATTGAAGCCATCGTCTACCCAAGAGGGCATCTTGGTGCCGATGGCCAAAATGCGGATGATCATTTATATCACCGACGTTTTTCACGTAATTGTTCTAGCGGTTCCCATAAATCTTCCAAATTATAAAATTCGCGAGTAGCTGGTAACATGACATGCACAATCACATCAGCCAAATCTACAATGACCCATTCGCCTTCACGTTCGCCTTCCATTTTGATGTAACTCAATTTAACTTCTTTGGCTTTTTTAACTACGTTTTCAGCGAGTGATTTTACGTGACGGTTAGAGCGGCCAGTGCAGATAATCATGGAATCAGCAAGCGGGGTGATGTCTCTCACGTCATAGGTGACCAAATCAATTGCTTTTAAATCTTCTAATGCTTCTATCGCCAACTGTTGTACTTTTTCAGTGTTGAACTCTTTCATTCTTAAACCTCGTTACCTCGAATAGAGGAGAAAATTATATACGACTCAAACTATACACACCATGCTGCTCGATATAACGATAAACAGAATCCGGTAACAAAAACCGCGGGTTTCTGCGCATGGCGATTTGTTTACGGATATCTGTTGCTGATATTTCGAGTGGCGTGACTGGATGTAACACAATACTTCCTGATAATGATGCATGAATCGTGGCCGCATTTTTCAAGCGCTCTTTCAACAAGTCTGCAACAATGCCAGTTTGTGGTAAATGATATTGCGGTCGATGCGCGATAACCAAATGGGCGAGTTTTAATATTTCTTCCCAACGATGCCAGCTAGGAAATCCCAGTAATGCATCAATACCCATGATGAGACACAAGGGCGTATTCGGGAGTTTTTTTTGTAATGTTTCCAAGGTGTCAATCGTATAAGAAGGACCTTTACGCTCAATTTCACAATTATCGACGGTAAGAGCAGGTTCATCAGCAATTGCTGAATGAACCATTGCTAAACGATGTTCTGGCGATGCAACAGGCGATTTGCGATGGACAGGCTGGTAACAAGGGATTAAGCGTACTTCTGCGAGCTCAAGTGCTTGATATAATTCCAGCGCAGTGCGTAAGTGTCCAAAATGGATTGGATCGAATGTTCCACCTAGTATGCCTATGGCTTGTTGTAATTGATACATCGTCTGCCTTTCCTCAAGGTCCGCATCTACAGTATAACATTTGCTGTCATAGAAAGTACCAGACGCTCAAGCTCATCTTGTACCTTGCCGGTCTCGGCACCCTTGATTATTCGATCAATTTTTGCAGCAGCCAATAACCATTCCCAGCAACGTGCGGCGGTCGCGCGCTTCAAAAAAGCCCGAACCGGCGGCTGGCGTTTTTCCCAGATGCGAAATTGACTAAAAAGATTGGAGAGAGCGACACCTTGCTGAGTTTGTTTCTGCAATTCGGCCATGCTGCGCAATTCACGCGTGATAGCCCAGAGAATTAAAGTAGGTTCCGTGTCTTCAGCAAAAAGACTATTCAAAATAGCGAGTGAGCGCTTACTATTGCCAGCCAAGCAACTATCGACCAGATTAAAAATATCAAAGCGCGCATGACTGACTATTTTATTTTCGAGTGCCTGTTCATCCAGCGTGCCTTCAGGTTGTAGCAAACATAATTTTTCAATTTCTTGGGCGGCTGCCAATAAATTTCCTTCCACACGCTCTGCTAACCAAATCGCAGCTTGAATGGTCAGTGTGAGATTGGCTTTTTTTGCGCGCTGCATAATCCACTGTGGTAATTGTTCGAGAGTGACGGGCCAGACTGGAATGACAACACCTTTTTTGTCTAGGGATTTGTACCAGCGACTTTGTTCCGTTTTTTTATCTAATTTCGCAGTGTAAATAATTAATAGCGTATGCGCTGCAGGATTTTCTGCATACGTCATTAAAATTTCAGTACTCGCCTGATTCAGTTTCACGCCTCTTAAATCTAATTCTAAAATGCGTTGTTCGGCAAATAATGACATGCTGTGCGCATTGGCATACAGCATTTTTCCCCAATCCGTTTCAGCAGGAATGCGCGTGCGCTCAGTGAAACCATTTTTTTGTGCGGTTTTACGAATGAGATCAACTGCTTCTTGCACCAATAATAATTCATCACCAGAGACAAGATAAATCGGTGCTAATGATTTAGCGAGATGATTTTCTAATTGCTGATAAGGCAATTTCATGGGCTTTTTCTATGTGTAGTTAACATGGCTGCAATATCGCGCGATCCCAGACGATTCACTATGTCATAAACAATAGCCTGTTGCATTTGCTGATACATGGTATTTTGTTCATTGGTACCACCCAGTATTTGATCGGACACAGTGGTGAATGCGCGCGTTTCAACGGCTGTTTGTGGTGGAACTAACACGACACCTTTTGCATTGGTAATATCATATATCACCGTCAAAATTAAATTATATTGGCGTGTTTGTTGATTGCTGCTGACGCTTAGCAAGGCTTGCGTTTTTGTTTCACTTAAAATATTTAAAACGATCGGCGCTACTCCTGGTGTATCAGTCACATAGGCGCCAGACATTTTTAAATATTCACGCAAGTTTCGTGTCAATTGGCCATAAGGATCTTCTGTCTTGATATAAATTTCCTGGAACGCTGGATTAAGAGGCTGAGATCCACGTAATTGAAAACCGCAACTTGAAAGACAAGCTGCGGCGAACAAAACAAGACAAGACAGCAGATAACGCATTAGTTGTCTCCCGTGACAATATTGACAAGTCTGCCAGGGACAGTGATCACTTTTCTTATCACTTTATCAGCAATAGTTTGTTGCACTTTGCTGTCCGCAGTTGCAATGGCTTCGATCGTTTTATTGTCTGCATTGGTTGGCACACTCACGCGCGTGCGCAATTTTCCATTGACTTGCACGACTAATTCAATTTGATCGACTTTGAGTGCAGCCGCATTACTTTTCGGCCAGGGTGCTTGTAAAATGAGACCCGTGTAATGCAATTCGTGCCAAAGTTGATGAGTAAGATGCGGTGCAATTGGCGCAAGCAAACGTAATAAAATGCTTAAGCCTTTATGAATGATCAGTGGTCGAATATCCGCTTGCTCATGTGCGCTGTCTGGAATTTTGCTCAGCACATTAAATAATTTCATGCACCCAGAGACAACTGTGTTGAATTGTAAGCGCTCGTAATCAAATTTTATTTGTTCCAAAATTTCATAAATCTGGCGTAGCGTTTCGCGTTGTTTCGGATCTGCTGTTTCCCAATCAATATTGGAATCATCCGGTTTTGTTTTGCGATTTTCTTCCGTGATCAGTTCACGGTTTTCATACGCAAACGCCCAGAGTCGTTTCAAGAATCGATGTGCGCCTTCAACACCGCTATCAGACCACTCAAGACTTTGCTCAGGCGGTGATGCAAAAATAATAAATAACCGGACGGTATCAGCACCAAAACGTTCGATCAAAGGCTGTGGATCTACCGTATTGCCTACGGATTTCGACATTTTGACGCCTTGATTTAGCACCATGCCTTGGGTTAAGAGGCGAGTGAACGGTTCGTCGGAATTCAGTAAACCTTCATCGCGCATCGTTTTATGAATGAAGCGTGAATACAATAAGTGCATGACGGCATGTTCGATACCACCAATGTATTGATCGACGGGAACCCAATAATTTGCCCGTCCATCAAGCATCGCTTTATCCTGTTTTTTGCAGGCAAAGCGCGCGTAATACCAAGATGATTCAAAAAAAGTATCGAAGGTATCCGTTTCGCGCTCAGCGGGTTTTCCGCAGTGTGGGCAAGTCGTATGTAGAAATTCAGGAATAGATTTGAGAGGCGATACAACGCCTTCAAAACTAATTTTTTCCGGCAGCACAACAGGTAAATCTTTTTCTGGTACAGGCTGAGGTCCACAAGCACTGCAATTTATCATTGGGATTGGCGCACCCCAATAACGTTGGCGCGAAATACTCCAATCGCGTAAACGATAATTGATGACGCGCGTGCCTAATTGATTTTCTTCGAGATAATTTATAATTTGGCTGATCGCAACATCGGATAAAAGTTCCGTAAATTCAGCGGAATCAATTAATTTTCCTGGTTGCACAAATGCTGCTTTGGAGAAATCCCATTCGGATTGATCACTCGGCGTAATCACTTGTTTGATGGGCAATTGATATTGTGTAGCAAATTCAAAATCACGTTGATCATGCGCGGGCACCGCCATCACAGCGCCAGAGCCATATTCCATCACCACAAAATTGGCGACCCAAATCGGAATTTCCTGTTGCGTAATGGGGTGGATTGCTTTCAGCCCAGTCGGCATGCCGCGTTTTTCCATCGTGGCAAGTTCTGCTTCGGCTACTTTAATGCTGCGGCATTCTTCTAAAAATTGTTGCAGTGCCGGATTATTTTCAGCTGCTTCTTTCGCGAGTGGATGTTGGGGCGCGATGGCAAGGTAGGTGACACCGAACAACGTATCTGGACGCGTCGTGAAAACAGTTAACTGTTCCTGGTGATTTTGAATAGGAAATTGAACTTCAACACCTTCCGAGCGACCGATCCAATTGCGCTGCATGGTTTTTACTTTATCTGGCCAGTGTGGCAGAAGATCTAAATCATCGAGTAACTCATCGGCATACGCTGTAATTTTTAAAAACCATTGCGGCACTTCGCGACGTTCAACCAGTGCGCCTGAGCGCCAACCACGACCATCGACGACTTGTTCATTCGCTAGAATGGTTTGATCAACGGGATCCCAATTGACTTCAGCACTTTTTTTGTAGACCAAACCTTTTTTGTAGAGTT
>CAZAXX010000103.1:0-5292 GCA_964489265.1 uncultured Coxiellaceae bacterium | reverse complement strand
AATCAAATTCTTTGCCTTCCAGAGCATCAGGATCACGCACTGGTTTGACATCAACTAATGAACCTGGCAAAAATGCGCGGATCTTGTTGATTTCGACGGTAAAGCCACCTTTCACACGACCCTGGATAACGCCACGAACGATTTCTTTCTTTTCGTAAGCTCTTTCCAAATCAGCCCATGCTTCAAGACGCTTTGCTCGTTCGCGTGATAAACGTGTGGTACCGAAACCATCTTCAACTGTTTCAAGCGCAACTTTTACGTTATCGCCTACAGCAACTTCGATTTTGCCACGTTCATCGGAAAATTGGTCGATTGGAATAATCGATTCAGATTTTAAGCCCGCGCTAATCACAACATAATCGGAGCTAATACGGACGACTGTTCCGGTCACAATTGCACCTGGAACCATTGGGGTTTCATTCAAACTTTCTTCAAATAATTGCGCGAAATTTTCGCTCATATTTTCGTTTCCTAAGATCATCATAAAAAACAACTGGTTAGTTAATAAAAACAGGTCCCTGGTTTAAATAACCAAAGCACTGTCGGTTGTGCTTACACTACATGGTGTTTGGGTACAAACAGACCTTATGCAGGAAAGACTTTTCTTACGGCAGCCATCACTAGATCAACTACTTGTTCGATATTCAGTTGATCGGTGTCGATGCAAATTGCATCTTCCGCCGGCCTCAAAGGTGCTACAGTTCGCTCCTGATCTCGCTTGTCGCGTTCTTTCAGCTCTAAAATGAGGTCGCCTAGGTTAACATTAATACCTTTTTCCTTCAACTGATTATAGCGACGACGTGCACGCTCTTCTGGGCTGGCTATCAGGAAGATTTTGACATCTGCATCAGGAAAAATAACCGTGCCCATATCGCGGCCGTCGGTTGCCAATCCTGGCGCTTGGCGAAAAGCGCGTTGACGATCTAATAAAGCCTGGCGTACTAAAGGTAAAGCACCGATTTTTGAAGCGGAATTACCTATTTTTTCAGTGCGAATGACTTCGGTGACATCTTGACCTTCCAGCAAAATAGTAGGCGGCAAGCTCACGTCAGTTGCAACAAATTGAACGTCAAGATGCTCTGCTTGATTAACTAAGGCGGATTCATCATCCAATGGAATTTGATGCTTTTCTGCAGCTAAGGCGAGCACTCGATATAATGCGCCGCTATCTAACAATCGCCAGCCTAACTGTTTTGCTACTAAGTGTGTAACAACTCCTTTACCTGTACCACTTGCGCCATCAATCGTAATTACTGGCTCCTTACGTGTCATTCAATATCTTCTCCACCACATGTGAAAAGGGCGGACACATAGGTCCGCCCCTACACTATCATTACCGTTATTAATTACCGTTTTCAGTTGAACCGGTATCACTTTCTGTTATTTCATCTTCTAATGTAGCAATAGGTTCCAGCCCTACGAGTAATTCTTCATTGCTCAAACTAATCAGACGAACACCTTGCGTGTTACGACCAACCAATGAAATTTCATCGACAGGAACACGAACCAATGTACCTTTATTGCTAATCAGCATCACTTCGTGTGTTGGTGTCACTTGGATTGCGCCAATCACTTGACCGTTTCGTTCGCTGACCTGGATAGAAATAACGCCTTGTCCGCCACGACCTGTAGAACGATATTCATCAATAGCCGTACGTTTGCCATAACCATTTTCGGTTGCTGTTAAAATATCGCCTTCTGGATGAACAACCACGAGTGAAATGGCTCGCTGATTTTCTTGCAGTTTCACACCGCGCACACCGCGAGCTGTTCTACCCATTGCACGCACATCTTTTTCTGTAAAACGAATCACTTTACCCGCATTGGTAAATATCATGACTTCCTGTTCGCCATTGGTGACATCAACGCCAATCAATTTGTCATTTTCAGTTAATTCTAACGCAATAATTCCATTGCTGCGTGGGCGTGAAAATTCCGTGAGCGCCACTTTTTTCACGGTGCCCTTGGAGGTTGCCATAAATACAAATTGATCTTCGCGATATTCACGCACCGGTAAAATGGCGCTGATTTTTTCGCCTTCTGACAACGGCAATAAATTAACGATAGGTTTACCGCGCGAGTTTCTGCTTGCTTGAGGTAATTGATAGACCTTCATCCAATAGACTTTACCAAAACTTGAGAAACACAAAATGGTATCGTGACTATTGGCCACTAAAACACGTTCAATAAAATCTTCTTCTTTCACATTGGTTGCTGATTTACCTTTGCCACCACGATGTTGTGCTTGATATAACGAAACAGGTTGTGATTTTGCATAACCTTCATGGGACAGCGTGACCACGACATCTTCTTCTGGCAATAAATCTTCTAAACTAAAGTCACCACTGCTATCAATAATTTCCGTGCGACGATCATCACCAAACTGTTCTTTGACTGCGACTAAATCATCACGAATCACTTGCATTAAACGAGCTGGATTCGCCAAAATTTCATTTAATTCGGCAATAAAAATTTGTAACTCTTTATGCTCAGATAAAATCTTGTCTTGTTCCAAACCGGTTAAACGATGCAAACGCATTTCTAAAATAGATTGCGCCTGTTCTGGTGAAAGATGATAGCCATCTTCGCCCAAACCATATGGATTGTTTTCTGCGACACGACTCAAAATAGTGATGATCTCTGCATTTTGCCAGGTGCGACTTAATAATTGTATTTTTGCTTCGGCAGGATCTTTGGCTTTTTTGATTAACGCAATCATTTCATCGATATTTGCCAAGGCAATCGCCAAACCTTCTAACAAATGCGCGCGTTCTTTTGCCTTGCGCAAATCAAAAATCGTGCGTCTTGTTACGACTTCACGACGATGCTTAATGAATTCATCAATAATCTGTTTGATATTTAAAATTTTAGGCTGGGTTGCTCCATCGACTAAAGCAACCATGTTAATGCCATACACGCTTTGTAACTGGGTATGGACAAATAAATTATTTAAGATCACTTCGGAATTTTCACCGCGACGTAATTCAATCACTACGCGCATTCCCTGTTTATCAGATTCATCACGCAGTGCTGTGATGCCTTCCAATTTTTTTTCTTTAACTAATTCTGCAATACGCTCAACTAAACGTGCTTTATTCACTTGATAAGGCAATTCAGTGACAATGATTTTTTCTTTACCGGATTTTTCATCGACTTCCACATTGGTTCTGGCACGAACTGAAATTCTGCCGCGTCCAGTTCGATATGCTTCGAGAATTCCTGCGCGACCATGAATAATCGCCGCCGTGGGAAAATCAGGACCTGGAACATGGCGCATAATTTCTTCGATGGTGATGTTTGGATTTTCGATACTGGCAATACAAGCATTAATAACTTCTGTTAAATTATGCGGCGGAATATTAGTTGCCATACCGACTGCAATACCTGACGAACCATTCACTAATAAATTCGGCACCCGGGTTGGCAATACGGTGGGTGACATTTCTGATTCATCGTAGTTTGGAACAAAATCAACTGTTTCTTTATCAAGATCAGCTAACAAAGCATGCGCGAACCGTGACATGCGAACTTCGGTATAACGCATTGCGGCAGCTTCATCACCATCGATAGAACCGAAGTTACCTTGACCATCGACCAGCATATAACGCATAGAAAATGGCTGCGCCATACGAACAACTGTGTCATACACTGCGGTATCACCGTGCGGATGGTATTTACCGATGACATCACCGACGACGCGCGCAGATTTTTTATGTGGTTTATTCCAATCATTACCCAATTCATGCATCGCAAATAAAACGCGGCGATGCACTGGCTTCAATCCATCTCGAACATCAGGCAATGCACGTCCTACAATAACGCTCATTGCATAGGCAAGATAAGACTGTTTTAATTCATCTTCTAGACTGACTTTTTGTATTTCTTTAGCGACTGGAGTTTCCATAAGTTCTCTGATTTCTAGTGAAGTTTCAGCTTATAAAATTTGCAGAATTATAGCATAAAAGGTCGCTAGGCAGAAAGACTTTTAGGGCTTGTCAATTAGGGGGAATCTGCAATGATTGCAGGCCCTCAGGGAAGCCTTCTGGTAACATTCCATTTTCATATTGTTGAAAAAAAATATTCGCAGCAGGCACTTGCAACACCTCAGGTAATACCGCTAAAACACTTTGCACACGTAAAGTCGCTTTTTTTCTGTCGACATTTTTTTCCAGCGGGTATTCCTGAACTAATACATACGGATCATAAAGATCAATGACCACTGCATATTCGGGTAAATCAGCGTCATACAAGCGATAAGAAGTTATATTTTCTCGTTTTGCCCAGCGTTTTATGTGTTTCCAGCGTTTATTCAATCGGTTGACGAATGCTTGCACCGCTGTTTGCTGTGGCTCAGCGAGTGTGCGTTGCGCGAAACGGATCAATCGTTCATTGTTGGCGGCTGGACTTCGATCGACAAAATTATCGCTTTGCACATCGAATAATAATAATTGGCATGCCAGAGGACCATTGAATAAGGCATATTGTTTTCGTGCCCGGATTCCCATACATTTTCCAAGCTCTGGATTACCCGTAAAAACAGCCGCTTGCCAACCGATAAAATCGTGTTTTAATTTTTCGCCCAAGCGCTCGTAAAGTTTTTTGATTTCATCGAGCTCGCCTAGCCGTTCGCCATAAGGTGGATTGACTACCAGTAAACCTGACGTTTTCTTAGGAGCGCTGGCCGACAATTCCTGTTTTTCGACGTGAATTTTTCCGCGCAATCCTGCGCGCTCAATATTTGCAAATGCGATTTTGATTGCGCGCGGATCTGAATCATATCCTGTGATTAAAGGAATTTTATCGAGATTTTTTTGCAAGGTGGCTTGCTTCACCATTTTTTCCCAAGCGGGCGCATCATGTTTTTTCCAGCCGAGAAAACCAAAATAATCGCGCTCCAAACCAGGTGCAATATTGCCTGCCTGCATGGCCGCTTCTATCAATAAAGTCCCGGAGCCACACATAGGATCTATCAATGAGCCGCCCTCTTTTGCAATAGCAGGCCAGCCTGCGCGTAACAAAATGGCTGCGGCAAGATTTTCTTTTAATGGCGCAGCACCCTGTTCCAGGCGATAACCCCGTTTATGCAAACTCTCACCTGATAAATCGAGACTGATTGTCGCGATATTACGATGCAAATAGACATGAATAGCGATATCAGGTTTTTCGCGCGCGACATTGGGACGCTCAGCAAATTTTTCGCGAAATTGATCGACAATCGCATCTTTTACTTTTTGCGCCCCAAATAAGGAATGCATAATATTGGACTGCGAAGTGACAAAATTAACGCTCAAC
>CAZAXX010000102.1:0-5355 GCA_964489265.1 uncultured Coxiellaceae bacterium | reverse complement strand
TGCCATCATCGAACAAGTTGCATTTTTATACAGCTTGTTCGATGATGGCACTTGACCCCTTTTGCTCTTTTGCTTTTGCAACCTTCATTGCGAGGAACGCAGCGACGTGGCAATCTCCCGACTTCAAATAATAATCGAACTCCCCTCCGCCGGCGCAATACATTTAGTTTTCGAATTACGTTTTTCTAATAATTCCTGCGCGAACTTTAATTTATTATCAATATCATTATCAAATTCGTTCAAATCATGATGATACAAACCAACTATTTTTACACTGGCTTTATCCGCAATATCCACCACGCGGCTCACACAAGAATGTCCCCAGCCGACTTTTTTTGCATATTCTTCATCAGAATAAGTCGCATCAATTAACAACAAATCAGTATCTTTAATAAAACGCACGAGACGATCCACTTCGTGCTGAGAATAATGCGGAGAATTTTCTAAATACAATTCATTGTCCGTAACATAACAAAATGACTTGCTTTGATAATCAATTCGATAACCAATACAACGACCTGGATGATTTAATAAAATTGTTTGCACACGCAGATCATCTATTTGAAAATTTTCTTCCGTCAAATTATGAAAATTAAGATCCGCAATAAATTCTTTCATTGTCACAGGAAAATAAACATTTTCCATTTGGTTATTGAGCAAGGATTCTATGCTTAAATCGCCTTGATTAGGACCATACACATCAAAGTGATTCCCTTTCATATACAAAGGAACAAAAAATGGAATTCCGTTAATATGATCATAATGCGGATGAGTAATAAATAAATTTCCCTTAACTGGCAAACTGTTTTCTTTTAACAATGTGTCTGATAAAACTTTTATTCCAGTCCCTGCATCAAAAATCAAAAAATGTTTTTGCGCAATTCGTAACGTAACGCAATTCGTGTTTCCACCATATCGCAAAGAATTAGGTCCTGGCACAGGTAATGTACCGCGCACGCCAAAAAAATTAACTACTATATTACTATCTAAAATTTCCAGAATATCTTTGACAAACGTTTCTGAAGCAATAGGTTTCGTAATGTATCCATCCACGCCAGCTTGATGAGCTCGACGTCTGTCAAAATCAAATATTTTCCCAGTAACCACAATATATTTTGGTTGTTTGATATCTTTTTTAAGACGAATACAATTTAATAAATCAATGCCATCTAAGTCAGGCATGATGAGATCGCATAACACGCAGTCGGGTTGAGTTTCTAATATTTTTTGCAACCCTTCTTTGCTGGAAGTACTCGAAGATACTTCGTGTCCTTGTGCTTTGAGCAGACGAGCGTAAATCTCGATGGTGGAAGCATCATCATCGATAATAAAAAAATGATATTTTTTTCCTTCGCTCATCATTTACCTCCGTGATTACTTCGGTAGAAGAGGTTTAATAACGCGATAAATATTAACAGCCTCTTCTTTTCCTTGTAACACTTTAGGACCTAACGATTCACATTCAAAATTATCCTTAACTTCCTGATAAGTTGCTTCTGTAATTAATACACCATTCGGCACATCATGAATCAACTCTTCAATTTCTGCAGCACGATGCACTGCATCACCAATTGGTGTGTATTCGATATGGTTAGGCAATCCCATGCTGCCGACAATCACTTCACCTGTATTTATCCCGATACCTACTTCAATGCTGTAACCTTTAGTCGTTTTGATTTTATCTAACAAAGAAATCATTTCTAACGCACAATACACAGCGTTTGATGTATTATTTAGATAAGTTGTAGGAGCGCCGAAAACAGCTAAAATTCCGTTGCCGATATGATTGAGTGTACCTTGATGCTTCACAATACACTGCACCATTGTCGCAAAATAATCATTTAAGAATTGCACTGTTTCAGACATGCTTTGATCTGAAAATTTAAATCCACGTATGGAGCTAAATAAAATACTGACAATGCGAAGCTCTGCTGAATGTGATTGGGTAGTGTCTGGTTCTTTTTTCGAAACTTCATCCAGCACATTTTTCGGAACATAGTTTTGAAAAATTTGTAAGATTTGTTCTTTCTGCGCAACTTCAGTTTGTAAATCAGCGACTAATTTGCGATTTGATAATTCGAGCGCGCGCGTTTTGATTGCTTGATCGATACTAAGTTTTAATTCGTTTTTATCCCACGGTTTTTGTATATAACGAAATACTTTGCCCGTGTTGATCGCATGAATCACCGCATCAATATCACTAAATCCAGTGACTATCATGCGTATTGTATCGGGAAAATCAGGAATAATTTTTTCAAGAAATTCGATGCCCGTCATATCGGGCATGCGTTGATCGGTTAATACGACATCGATTGGATGATTATGCAGAATTTCTATTCCCTCTTTTGCGCTCGTGACCGTGTAAATTTTATCGTAATATTTACGAAACGATGCGACAAAAGCGAATAAATTTCCTTCTTCATCATCCACATACAATATGTTTCCCCGCGACGGCCTCTCTTGCATGGCGCAGTCCTCAGTCAACCATATACTACTATTTTAGCATATTAAAACGCCGCAGCGACGGTAAATACCCACTGGCTTCCATCATAGGGCGGGTTCTTGTGACTGGTGTCTATCCAGGCGAGTGAGATAGTGTATTTGTCAGAAAGTGCTTTTGCTATTTGTACATTATAATCTTCATAATTCGTTCCCGCATTTTTATCCAGATTATAGTGCCCCACACTTCCTGATAACGTAATATCTTCAAAATAAACATACTTCGCTGGAATCTCAAAATGCACGCCGAGATTGGTATAGGTTCCAGGCCCATGTGAACCAAATACATTAGAAGAATAACCGATTAAAAAAGTAAGAAAACGATAACTCAATGTGCCAAGCCCTTCGAAATAACTTGCCGTCGATGCTCTTGGATACTGGTAACGAACGATAGAAATATCATAGGTAAAATCTTTAATTGTATTTCCATAACCTATCGTTTCATCGGTCTCGAGTGTTGCTGTTTGTCCTGTGGGACTTTCAAAATTAACATTAGAACCCCAGATATTTAAATGAATTTTACTATCGAAAGTATACGCCAACCCACCTTGTACTGCAGGTTCTTCACGAGTTTGGCTAATGCCGCGGAATACATAATTATTGGTAAGCGCCATGTTACCTGAAAGATGATTTAAGAAATTTTCTTTTGCTGATGGCTGCTTAGTCGTGGCTTCTGCAAAAGATAATGTGCTGAAACAGCTTAAACTAAGCAATGTTAAAATCGATATCGTTTTTTTCATGATTTAATTCCCTTTAAAATCAGTCACAAAAAATTCTAAAATAATCGGCTAAAAAATAATGCTAGAATAATAACATGTTCTTATTCTTATGGTTATAGCTATTTTGTAGGAGAATAGGTATGCGATTAAGAAGTAAAATCACCGCATCTATCTTAATCATTTGGGCATTAACGTTTGCTGTTACCTATGTCGGATCTCGTACGATTTTACTGGATAGCTACGTCCATTTAGAAAACGAACAAGCCACTAATCACGTTAATCGCACATTACAAGCCATCGATCAAATGGCAGAAGGCGTCGGTCTGATCGCTAGCAGTAATGCCGTTTGGGATGACGCGTATAATTTTGCTGCCGACAAAAATGAAGCATTTATCAAAACAAATTTACAAGTGGCAAGCTTAGTCGGATTTCGCACGGACATGCTGTTATTTTTTAATGAAAAAGGCGAACCGGTTTATTATGCTGTGCTTACTCCCGATAATACTAAGCTCGCACCGTTACCAAAAGGCTTTGAAGAATATTTAAAACCAAAAGACAAATTGGTTTATCTTCCCCAAAATGATGGTCATGTCGAAGGCATTGCTGCAACTCCTTCTGGTTTGTTAATAACTGCTGCGCATGCGATTGTGAAAGGTGACAATTCGGGACCCGTGCATGGTTCTTTGGTTGCAGTAAAATATTTCACTCCCGCCATTCTAGAAAAATTAAAAACAGTCACCAAACTTGATATTGTCATTTACCCGATGGTTGATTTGAATAAATTTCCAGGGATTAAAGCTATCAATGAAAAACTGAGCGCTTTAACCCAGCCTTTAATAGAAAAAAATGACACCACGTTATTTGGTTATACTTATTTACGCGATCTCAATGATAAACCCATTGCTATTATAAAAATCACCATGCCAAGAGAAATTTATGCAGCTGGACTTGAATCCATAAAATATTTCAGTATTGCATTTGTCAGCACAGGGATTATCTTTTTAATTATTCTGTTGTCATTGCTAAGTTATCTCATCACCAATCGATTAGAAAAATTGAATGATCAACTTATCAATATCAGTAAATCCAAACAATTTGAAAAACGTGTTTCAGTTGAGGGATCTGATGAATTAACCTCTGTCGAAAAAGAAACTAACCAATTAATTGATACCATTCAAAATGACAATAAAGAAAAAATGAAGCTGACTCAACAAGTTGTTCAAAATGAAAAATTAGCTTCATTAGGTGTGTTAACAGCGGGTATTGCGCATGAAATAAATAATCCGATCAATTTTGTTTTGGCGACCACAGAACCGTTGCAAAATGATTTTGATAGCATGGCATATTTACTGCATTCTTATATCAAAATCCAATCAGGCAAAGAATTTGATGAAAACAAAGCGTCGATAGAGAAATTAAAAGATGAAACGAATGTGGAAGAAGTCACTAAAGAAGTCAAAAAAATTATTAGCAGTATAAAAGAAGGCGCTGAACGCACGGCGAATATTGTGAAAGATTTGAAAACGTTCACGCGGTTTGATGAAAACGCCATGAAGAAATCAGATATTCAAGCTGGCTTGGATTCAACAATCATGTTGCTCACGCATAAATATGGCAAGCGAATAAAAATCATTAAAGAATATACTTCCATTCCATTCGTCGATTGTTATCCGGGTAAAATAAATCAGGTGTTTATGAATATATTGGCGAACGCGTGTGAAGCCATTACTAATAAAGGTGAAATTCATGTTTCAACCAAGAAAGTGGATAACACTGTTGAAATTCACATAAAAGACTCTGGTTATGGAATTAAACCTGAAAATATTTCCAAAGTGTTTGAACCATTTTACACGACGAAAGATGTAGGACAGGGAACCGGGTTGGGACTTTCCATTTCTTATGGCATTATCAAGGAACACGATGGCAAAATTGAAGTGAAGAGTGAAGTGGGTGCTGGGACTGAGTTTGTTATTATCTTGCCGATTGATTCTAGTCGTACTTAATACGTCATCCTGAGCGTAGCATTGTCATCCTGAGCAAACGCTGTCATCCTGAGCGTAGCGAAGGATCTCCATATATAAGGAGATCCTTCGCTGCGCGGACGGTGCAGGGGGGGGGCGGGTGGCAGGGGTTTGGT
>CAZAXX010000101.1:1170-5585 GCA_964489265.1 uncultured Coxiellaceae bacterium | reverse complement strand
GAGCGTAGGAAGCCGAAGCCATCCTGAAGAATTTCGAGCACGCCATCGCCATGAATATCTTCACCACGTTTAGCATGTTCTTTTAATATTGCGAAAATAATATCTTGTTTTCTAGAGCGGGCCATATTTTCCAGGCCATATTCTTCGGAGATTGAAACGAGATCAGCTGCGCTTTTCTTCTTAAGCTCAGTGAGATTTGTAACGGTCAGACTCATGTGATTTTAACCTTAGATTTGATTGATTTAATAGAAGTGAACTAATACATACTTACGCCACGGACAGGCTCGTGACACGCCTGATAACCTCAAACTAAACAATGGATTAATGAAACAGGTAAACCGGGGTTATCTACAACTTAAAAATAACATTATTTTTATAGAATATCTAGTGGATTTGTTGCTGCGGGAGAACCTTGGTTGCATGTGGTTCTTGCGCGCGACTACCCTCATCCGGCCTTCGGCCACCTTCTCCCGCTCGCGGGAGAAGGTGAACTTCTCAACTGGTGAGGAAACTATCCTTAGATATTCCCGTCAATAAACGCCATCAAATCCGCTTTATTAACTAAGCCAACTTGGGTTGCCTTAACCTGGCCGTCCTTGAACAAAATCAAGGTTGGTATGCCGCGCACGCCGAATTTTGGCGGGGTGGAAGGGTTATGATCCACGTCCAGCTTTGCGAATTTTACTTTATCTGTATATTTAGTCGCCACATCTTCCAGGATTGGGGCCATCGCTTTGCATGGGCCGCACCATTGTGCCCAAAAATCTACAATAACAGGAATACTAGATTGAATAACTTCGGACTCGAAGGATGCATCGCTAATCGCAAGTAGGTTGCCGCTCATGGAATTCACCTTTTAATAGGGTTAATAAAAATTAATGGTTACATTTGAAAAGAATTCTAACCTTTTTGCAAGCGCTTCCCTTCACGTACTGGGATCAATAAAAGCGCACCGACAGCAAAAAATACCAGCACCGTCCCCATACCAACACGCTGGCTATCGAATGTCAGTGTCATTAATCCCAATAACCAAGGACCAACGAAGGCAGTAATCTTTCCTGATAAGGCATACAAGCCAAACATTTCTGTTGAAGTTGTTTTTTCTTCCATTAAACGAACCATCAATGAGCGACTGGCTGATTGAACGGGGCCAACGAAAATACAAAGTAAAAGTGCGACGCCCCAGAAAACGTATTTGTCATGCACAAATAAAAGTGGGATGCCTAAAATAGTTAAAAAGATTAATGAAATAAAAATCGTTAGCTTAGAGCCAAAAAAGTCATCCAACCAGCCTAGCGAAATAGCACCGATTCCAGCGGTGATATTCATGGTGATACCAAATAACAATACTTCTTCAAATGTCAGGCCGAATGTCCCTGCTGCATAGATTCCACCGAATGCAAACAAAGTATTTAAACCATCGGTGTAAATCATGTGGGAGATAAGATAAATCAAAATATTTTTTTCTTTGGGTAACTTTCTTAATGTAGACATTAATTCTTTCCAACCCAAACGAATCGCTTTTGACATGGGCTCGGAATTAGAAGTAATTTTGGGCGACAAGAAAAATAATGGCAGTGCGAATACGAAATACCAAATTGCAACAAAGGGTCCACAAATTCGGACTTGTGCGGCTGTTGTTGTGTCAAGCCAGGAATATTGTGGTTTCACGAATACAAATAACGCAAATGAAAGCGCTAAAATTCCGCCGAGATAACCCGCGCCCCAGCCAATTCCAGAAACACGGCCAAGATATTTTTTTTGCACCAAATGTGGAAGAAAAGAATTATAAAACACTAGTGCGACTTCAAGCCCAATTGTGCCAAACACAACACAAGCTAGCGTAAAATAAACTGATTGTGTGTTGGGATAGGAAAACCAGAGCAACGCAGTGCTAACGACGCAAAGCATTGTAAAAAATAATAACCAACGTTTGTGATGCCCGCCACGATCTGCGATTGCGCCAAATAACGGACTAGTTAAAGCAATAATAATCCCCGCAAGCGATGCTGCGTTTGCCCATTGGTAAGTACCAATAATCTGATTCTCTGCCACCTTAGTCGTGAAGTAAGTCGCAAAAATAAATGTGGTGACAATGATTGAAAATGATGCGGCAGCCCAATCGTAAAGACACCAGGCTGCCACAGGATAAAATGATTTTTTCAATTAAACTCCGTTTTACGAATGATGCAGCATACTTAAATTTTAGGTGGTTTTGGGGCCACGGTTTCTGCTGCAATAAAATCTAATGATGGCTCGCCGCAATATTTTGCGATTTCAGCACGCACCATATTCCTTAATTGGGTTACATCTTGCCACTCACTGCCAACCGGATCAATCGGATCGCAAATCGTGATTGTCACCGTTCCAGGTCGCAAAAGTTTTTCATCATCACGCAAAATCGGTCTAGTGCCGTTTAATGCGATAGGTTGGACTGCAATATTGGTTTCCGAGGCAATCTTAAATGCACCTAAACGGAATGGACGTAAGCCCGAAGCGTAACTAAACGTGCCTTCAGGGAAGATGACAATAGAGTTGCCATCGCGCAGTGCATTTTCGATATGCTTGGTATCTTCTAAGCCTTTTGAAAAATCCATGCGATCAACAGGGATGTATTCGAGTTTTTGCATAAAGGTGCGCAAAACTGGCGTCGACAGTAATTCTTTTTTCCCTACAAACCGAATAGTGTCTGGCAAAATGGCCATCATTACCAAGGCGTCGATATAACTCGCATGGTTTGCTGCAAAAATCATGGGGCGATTTAATTGCAACTTTTCAGGATTAATGACGGTGAGAGGTATAAACGCAAATCGCAGCATCCATCTTGCCCATAACTTAAATAGTTTTGCGGCCGTTTCGCGGGTTGCAAACAACATAGTTAGCCATAATGGCAAAAATGTTACGCCTAAAATAGTTGCTACATATATTGTATATACTAATTTTGCAGCAACGCTAAACACTGCAGCGCTTTTATGCAAAAAGGATTGTGTAGCAATTTTAGCGATTTGCAGCCACGCGGGAACACGCATACGCCCGAGACGACCTTCCATATACATTTTTTTGCATGCGCCACGCTGTAATTTTCCACTCGATGTTTTCGGTACAGTGCGTGGCTCAACCAATATGACGTGATCTGGCACAATATCGAGTGCGGTTGCGACAGCATCATTTACTCCGCTGATAATTTCATCGCGTTTGGTTTTGTTTTTTTCTTGTGTTTCAGCAACAACAATAAGCTGCTCAGTCCCGCGGTCATGATCTGTCACACCAAAAGCAATGACTGAACCTCGACGAATACCAGGAACTGTTTCTGCTAACTCTTCTAATTCAGCAGGATAAATATTTCTTCCCGCCTTGATAATTAAATCCTTGCGTCGACCAGTGATATAAAATTCTTTATCGGCTTCATAAGCCAAGTCACCAGAACTAATCCAACCATCGTGATACACCGCTTCGGTGGCTTTCTGATTATTGTAATACCCTTGCATGCTAGAAGGGCCGCGGAACTGCAAATTACCGACCGTGCGTTCTGGCAAAATTGTATTCTCATCATCCACAATACGAATTTCGTGATTTTCAATTGGCAAACCGCAGCAAACAAATTCAAGGGCATTCGCATCTTGCGATGGAATAGCACGTCGATTTTCTTCGAACTCTTTGCGATCAACCTTATCCACGAGAAATTCTCGTCCTAAAGGCGGTATCGCTAATCCAACGGTTGATTCAGCTAAGCCATAAACAGGTAAAAGCGCGCCGCGTTTAAAACCATAGGGTGCAAATTTCTTAGAAAATTGTTCGAGTGTACGCGGATAAATTTTTTCAGCGCCATTTGCCGCCAAACGCCAAGAACTTAAATCTAAACCTTCGATCATTTGCGGTTCAATTTTGCGTATACATAATTCATACGCAAAATTAGGTGCCCCGGAAAGCGTGCCGCGATGATTATGCATCGCCCACAACCAACGTTCAGGACGATTTAAAAATGAAAAAGGTGTCATTAAAACGAGAGGGATTCCATGGTACAAACTTCCCAACCACATACCAATCAAACCGAGATCGTGGTACAGCGGCAACCAACTCACAGCGATATCATCAGGTTTGACTTGAATCGCTTTGCCATAAGCATTTACGTTAGAAATTAAATTATGATGTGACAACAACACACCTTTTGGATCGCTGGTGCTACCGGATGTATATTGAATGAAAGCAAAGTTATCTGGTTTTGCTTTAAAATAATTATGCAATTCATGATGTTTTAACAATTCATCAACAGTGGTGATGTGTTTTAAGCTAGGCACAAATGCTTTTAATAAATGGCTTAATTTTTCTGCTTGATCAAATGTCACCAGCACACGAACTTGCGCACTATTTAAAATATGCGCTTCCGTTTTTGCATAAGCTTCTAACATATGCAT
>CAZAXX010000101.1:0-1070 GCA_964489265.1 uncultured Coxiellaceae bacterium | reverse complement strand
GGAATCATCCATGCGTATTTCACGACTATGAGTTTCACCAGATTCAGCAAGAAATTTTTTGGTAAGAACGATTAATTCGACATCAATGTCGCGTGTTGAAGATTTTGTCATGCCACTCTATCCATTTATTTTAAAGTTATTTTGCAAATTTAATTCGCGTCTAAAAGCAAACGGGGGATACGCCCCGATCTTCCCATAATCCTATCAATAAAACTTTTTTTAAGTGGTGTTAATACATCCAATCCAATCATGCCAAATTGCGCCGCGATACTTAATGCTGATGATTTGTTAGCGAATAAAGTAGAAAGACGATGTGACACATTCATGCTAATGGCTTGTTGCTTTTGTGTTTGTTGGCTTGCCAGGTGCAAATCGCTTACCGATATTTTTTCTTGTCTACTAGCTTTATCTAAAATGAATTCCGCAAGAACAGCGACTTCATATAAAGCCAGATTAAATCCCTGCGCAGCAATAGGATGCAATGTATGCGCAGAATTTCCGAGTAAAAATACACAGTCACTGATTGCGCTTTTAGCTCGCACCATACGCAAAGGGAATACATGGCGCTTAGTAATACTTGCTAATCGTCCAAGACGATAGCCAAATTCTTTTTGCAATTCTGCAACAAATGCATCATCGGAAAGTGTCTTTAATTTTGCAATGGTTGCATTATCCGCAGACCAAATTGTTGCGCATTCATTATCGCTAAGAGGTAGCATAGCAATGGCGCCATTGGTGACAAATCTTTCGTAGGCAATATTGGCGTGTGATCGCTCTAACTGCGTACGCGTGACTAGTGCGCTTTGTTCATAATCAAAAATTTCTGTTTCAATATTCATATGTGCGCGCACGGTTGATTCAGTGCCATCTGCGCCAATCACAACACTGGATTGCAAAATTTTATCGCCTTCATCTGTGGTCAGTGTAAGCGTAGCGATACCTTCTTGCTGCTGTAGTGAATTTAATTTAGCCGGGCGATACAACGTGACATTTGGCAGCGCCGCTATCATCTCGTTCAATGCAGCTTCAATATAAAGTGCGGGAATAACATGGCCTAATGTAGACAATCC
>CAZAXX010000100.1:0-5728 GCA_964489265.1 uncultured Coxiellaceae bacterium | reverse complement strand
AATTACAGAGAGAAGGCTTATTTAATTCAAATTCGCATTCAAATTTAACACGCTGGCAATGACATGATCCTGAGTATTTCATATTAATTCTCTAATAAAATAAGCAGCATATCTTAACAAACTATTGATTAATTAGTAGTATGCGCTGATCAGTGGGAACCACTACATTCTTTTTCTTGAATTTGTACCAGAATATCTTGCCGGGTCTTCTTCTTTAATAGAAGGTTCCCGCTCCCTAGCTTTAGGAGAATTGTATTTTGGATCGAGAAAACTAGCAGGTATGTTATCTGTCGATAATAGCTTGTATTCAGTTTTTTTTGTATTCTCTGGTGTATTATCTAATATTGCCTTTACTTTGCTAACGAACCCAGGATTCTTAGTCTTCTGCGCAAGTTCCAATAGCTCGCATTCGCCATTTTCTTTTTGTAAGTAATTTCTATGTTTTTCTACCAACAATTCAAAGGCAACTGTATCTTTATCACGTTTACCATATCTTTTCTCACGAAGATATAATGACAACAATGTTTCGGGAATCGAGGTAACTTTAATATCCTTGCCTGAATCGATGCTTGCATTTTGCAGTCCAAAATTTTCAAGAGAAGTAAGATCTAATTCGACCTTTTCACCACTCTTCAATGTAATCATAAAACGTGAGACGGCTTGGCTACTGGTAGGCATTTGTTCTATTGTAAATAAGCCTTTTTGTGCAGCTGCCTCTAGGGCTTTAGTCGCTTTGACTAAATCAGCTACGCTGATGTCAATGTCACTTGGAAATGAATCTTTATTGAATTGTACGCCATGTAATAGACAAGCTCCGCTACCGTGCAGCATATAGAGACCTGCCGTATTCAATGCGCCCGCAATTAACTTCATTGCACTCATATAACTTTCAGGGCTAGACTCGACTACTCCTCCTTCCATGCGAAGCATTTTTAATATATTAGAAAACATAGAGGAACTCCTCTATCTGTTTACTTATATATCTATTATAGCATTCTAGTTCAAATTATATTCTCCAGTATAGTCAGAGAGATACGGATCAAAAGCTCAAATTCTTACGAATCTGGTAAAAAAACCTTCAGATTTCCTTAATTTAATCAGACTAAAATACGCGCAACTACAGAATTCAGCACCATATAAAACGAGGCAAAAATGTATCGCTTACGCAGCGGGTCGTCATCGGCATCAAGTAAACCTGTCGCTATTTTTACTTGGAATCCCGATTGGAATACCTTAAAAACGCTTAATTTAAGTCAGCGTATTGAACTTTTTAAAGAGTTTATTGCTCACAGCCAGCAAGAATTTGATGCGCACCCAAATGACAGAAATAACATCTGTTTGATGGTCGCACCTGATTTGGTATTTTCACTCGGTTCCGCAACTGAAGTACATACATATGAAGACTTCGTTGGATTTTGCAAGGAAATGGATTCATTGAAATCCATGCTTAAACCGAACTCTTTAGTCATTGCGGGTGCTATAGATTATGTTGATGAAAGTGGCGATTATTACAAAGTCACAACTCCCATTATTTCAAGCCAAACACCCGTAGCGTTTTATGATAAAAAAGCCTCTGCAGGAAATCAAAAACACGGAGAAAAAATTCTTCCGATGAAGCCAGGTCAGGTGGATGGTTATTTTGAATTTCAAGAATTAGCGTTAGGATTAGAAATTTGTCAGGATCATGAAGTACGAACGCTACAAAAAACATTACAGCGTTTAGCAAAAACAGTTTCAATTCATGTGTTAATTTCGCATGGCCAATGTCGACGTGATTTTGCGGTTGTCACACCTACTTCAAATAATAAAACTATTTTTGTGCATGTCGAGTTAGAGCCTGGCGCAGTGAATCAGGAAGGTAGAACACTTGAATCTAAAAATTATGAAGTCGAAATAAAATGCGCAGCGCCGAGCACGTATCATCAAACATTTTTAAATGAAAAAATAAAACCTTTGAAATTAACGCCTATTATGACGTTTCCAATTGCCTCGAGCGGTATTCGTTATTGCATTGTGCACGCAGCACAATTATCTACACGTCCGCGCGCATCGTCATTAAGTCTAATGGTTGATTCACCTTCGTCATACAGTTCTCCCAGACTTCGTTCCCTCATCAAACAACCCTCGAATGATTCGCCGATGAGTTTGGCGAGTGAATTCCCATCTCCAATGTCAATTTCTCCAGCAATGATAGAAACAAAAACGCCAACTGAGGATAAGGACGCGTCGTTATCTGCATCACCTTCTACTACGACTGCGAAAAATCGATATCGCATGAAATATATAAAGAGTTTAAAAATTACAGCGAATCAACCGATGTTTCCAGGTGATGCTGTGATCATACCTGATTATTTTAAAAAATAGATGCCAGCTTTAGCTAGCATGACACAGATGAAAATGTTAGATTACGTTGCGAAAATTATCATGGAAGAAGGAATTATTTTGTTATGTTACAACGGATTTTTTTAGGACTTAGCTTCGCCAGTGCTTTTTTTTGTTATTCCACAATCAGTCATGCAGAAACAACGTCAACGACACCAACACCAAATTATAGTGATAATAAATCTTTTTTTAACATCGATTTTTTATATATTAAACCGTCAACGAACAACTTAAAATATGCAACGTTTGTCTCTGGCACACAACCGTATTTTCAAAGTTGGCATTATTTGCAAATTAATCCAGATTATCACCCTGCATATGAAATCGGCT
Source organism: uncultured Coxiellaceae bacterium (assembly GCA_964489265.1). GTDB lineage: Bacteria > Pseudomonadota > Gammaproteobacteria > DSM-16500 > DSM-16500 > CAYRUP01. The sequence continues at coordinate 3,016 of CAZAXX010000100.1, read as the reverse complement.
TTAATTATGCGATTCCACGCACGATGTATAGCGTGGCGATTGATTGGATTCATTTGAACTCAGATGATTCTTCTTTCAAACAAGCTTCCACCAGTACCGCTTTAGAAACCGTACAATTCGTTGGCCCTCCTTATGAGATGAGTCCGCCGGTATTTGGAATAAAAAGAGTAAACAGTGATGTTAATTTTAAATTTGATAATATTTTATTAAATATAAGTAAATTATTTGAATATGATTCTCATCTACAAACCCGATTTTTTGGTGGTCTTGATATTTTAAATTTACAACAGACCATTGATACGACGTTTAGTGATTATGCGGGAAGTCCAGCGACTGCATATAGTTATGCCCTGCCACCCGATCCATTATTTTCATTTGAAACACAAAATGTCTCAAAATATTTAGGCTTTGGTCCAGATTTAGGAATCAATGTTCGCTATATTTCGGATTCAGGTTTTGGTGTGTTTGGCGAATTTTTAGGATCGTTAACGGCTGGTACGATGCAGACGCAAGATAATTTTACGTCGACTTCTACGCGTTTAACTTTATTAGGAATTGGTACGAGTCATCAAGAAATTACATCGCCTAATGCAACGCAAATTGTGGTGGGCGCGGATGCGAAATTAGGCGTGTTTTACAACTATAAAGGACCTACCATACCTAATCTGTCTGTTGAATTAGGTTATCGCATGGCAAGTTATTTAAACGCGATTTCAAGCATTAATCCAAATACCTTAGTGCAACCTGGAACGGTTTTTTTGACACCTGAATTTTCGACTGGGACGATGGCAATCGTATCGACGAATGCAACAAGTCATCCATTTAATTTTAGTGGACCGTTTCTTAATTTAAAAATAGCACTTGGATGATGGCATGCGTAACACGATAACTATTTTAGTTGGCTGTATTCTTTCAACAAACCTTTTTGCCAGTGTTTCAGATAAAACATGGGTCATGGGTATCAGTGCCGGACCGACATTTGTCTCCGGCAATGAAACTCAAACACTTAACTTGCAATCGGATATCAGAAAAACTTATACGGCAGATAACACAACAAATTATTTTCCAAGCTTGGAACTATTTCTGGGTTGGCAACAATTATTGCGTAACCCATCTTTCCTCGGTCAACTTGGAATTGTGTTGGCTGGAGCAGGTAATGCAAAACTGCAAGGTGATATTTGGGAAGATGCAGATCCTAATTTTAATAATTTTAGTTACCAGTATAAAGTTCAACATACCCATATCGCGCTTCAAGGCAGATTAATTGGAAATTATGGTTTTTCTTTCCAGCCATATATTAGCGCGAGCGCAGGCGTTGGATTTAATCGTGCGTTTGATTTTTCTATTTCACCTGATATCCATGAAGAAGTGGCAGCGCCACCCTTTCACTCAAATACCACGACAGCATTTGTTTATACACTAGGCATTGGAATTCAAAAATCATTTAACACGCATTTTCAAGCTGCAATCGGTTATGAATTTGCTGATTGGGGAAATGTGAATTTGTCGCGTGCAACCGGTCAAACAGTGGGTCACGGATTATCGCTCAATCACCTTTACGCTAATCAAATTCAATTTTCAGTGTTTTTTTGTTAGGGAGAAATATGAAAAATTTTTGCAAGCTCCTTGTCGCCGGCATGCTCATATTAAATTCTTCCCTGCTTTTTGCAGCGCAACCCAAGTTTAATATTATTCCGACAGCAGGTTCTATCACTTCTTTGTTACTACCCAGTAATTTTACTGAAACGGTCAGTTATCAAGTCACCAATCAAACGAGTGTCACGCGTACTTTAACAATGGTTCCAATTACGGGTGTCAGCCAAACGGTGACCGGTGGTGTTTGTCCAAATCCATTTACGTTAGCGCCTGGACAATCCTGCATTTTATCGTTAGTTATTCATGGTAACCAAATTCCGTCAACGGGTATCAGCGGTGGCCCTGTTATCTGCAAAACCAAAGGACCGAGTGATCCAAGTCCCGATGCATTTTTATGTTCGCAACCGAGTCTTGCAGCGACGTTAGCAGTATCCATCACGAGTGCTGGGCAACATGCGTATATAGCAAATCAGTTAAATAACACGGTTTCATTTTGCCAAGTTAATCCAGCCAGTGGTTTACTCACGCAATGTGCTATCACAGCAACGGGTCTGAGTGGAGTTGAAGGCATTGGTTTTAATCCTGCAGGCACTTTTTTCTATAGCGCGAATCCAACGTCGAGTTCAATTTCTGTTTGTAGCGTGAATCAAGCAACCGGTGCATTAAGTAATTGTGTTGATTCAGGCGGTTTAGGTTTTAGTTTACCGGATGCAGTCGCATTTAATCCAAGTGGAACGCTCTTTTACACATCTAATTTTGGTTCAAACAGTGTATCGGCTTGTGTCGTCAGTGCGACCACAGGATTACTCAGTGGTTGTGTGACTAACAGCAGTCTTACGTTTAGTGCACCAGGCAATATGACACTGAATTCGCGCGGAACGCTCGCCTATGTTGTAAATAGAGTAACGAATACCACATCGGTCTGTAATGTCTCAGGAGGATTAGTTAATTCATGCAATGCTTCGTCAGGCAGTTTTTTTAATGGACCTGAAGGGATCACGTTAAGTCCTTCTGGTTCGTTTGCTTATATTGCAAATGCGGGAAGTAAAAATGTGGTTGCTTGTCGTATTCGGCAAGATGGGACGGGTTTATTAGATAGTTGTTCTATTACAAATGGACAATTTGCTGGGACTGGCAATATTGGTTTAAATAATATTGGGACATTTGCTTATGTTCCAAATCAACTTCTCAATGCTGTGTTTATGTGCCAGGTTTCTTTGGTGGATGGCAGTTTATCAAGTTGCGTGCCTTCGCGTGGTACGGGATTTAGTGGTCCTGCTGGTGTGGTTATACATTAGGAGCCCCACGGTATTGCTGTCATCCTGAAACAAAATTAAGAAAACCAAATTATAAAAAAAATAAAAATAAAAAAGTTTACTGTTTAAAAACCATAGATGAAAAATTAAATTTAAATTTTTAA
>CAZAXX010000099.1:0-5980 GCA_964489265.1 uncultured Coxiellaceae bacterium | reverse complement strand
ATCTTTAAACCATTGCGTGCTGCGATGATTAATGCCCATTAAGAAAAACATGTAAATTAGCGAATATGCACCTATGATGTTATGAAAAATACCGCCTTGATAAAAACACCACACTGCTAACGGTAATAGAATAATATTTAACGTCACAACGCCAAGTCGAAATTGTCCAATGGTTCCCGTCGAATAACCTGTCGTAGCTAAGAAAATTAAAATAAGTGCCAGCGATTGACGAATGGTATCATCTGGCATTAAGAACATAGCAGGAACCCATGAAAGCGCACAGCCTGTCATGACAACCGAATACGCCCACTCCCAGGCAAATAAACTCAGAACGTATTTAAATTTCATATAAATAATATAGAGCGCAGACAAAGCGATCATCATGAAATCAAACACGACCAGCCAAATTATCAAATAGGAATGATTAGTAAATCCGCGATAATCAAGAAACAACAGAAAGCTGACTAATAAACCGGTAATGGTACCCGGCAAACAGCCTTGATACAGATGATCAACCAAGTCTGCCCTGACTTGTTGACTGATCCGAAGTTTCTCGTCAGTTGATATTTGTCGTTGATCAACAACTATATCCATTATAGTGTTCAACTTAAGTTAATTGTTAAGAAAAGATCGGGCGAACACCCTTCGAGATCAGGGTTCGCCCCCACAACAACTCAATTAATGAGTGATATCCATTGTATAACAATCTTGCAAAGAGTCCAGCTTTACACCCGTTTTTATTGCAGCGCAATAGGCAGCTGCGCCACCTTTAACGCCGATAAAGGGTTTTTGTCCATTTTCTAGCATGAAGTCTTCATATGCAATTCTGTTCCATAATTCAATGATCTTAAATTGATGCGTGACCTTTTCACTAATTTCATTCGTGAATTCTGCATATGCAAAATTAAAACCTTTTTCTGCTGCCATGCGAATTGTTTCATTATCCAAGTCAGTAAACATGTGATGACCCATATATTCTTTTTCAACACCAGCAATCCAAAAATGCGCTATTTTTCCTTTCGTAAATTTCTTGCCGTCGACAAAGGGTCTGGAAAGTTTAGTCAACAACTCAAAAATAGGCTGCAATTTTGGATAATGAGACAGTTTCGGCATGAATGGATCTGCAATATCTTCCACAATGATAAATGCAATCACGCGGTTATTTTCATCCAGTGCAACTGTACTCAATCCATCTTTCACCGCTTTATCAACCACTTCGGTTGCAAATGGTTTGTATTCAGTTAGATCCACATGTAAATGGTGAGTGATCGGTTCGTTATGACAAAATGATCGTATAAAAAGATCGATGACTTGTTTGGTATGCTCTTTTGCGAGCGTTTTCACGCTATATTTTTGTTGAACGCTACTCATAACTCCTCCTTAACTTTTTATATTATGGAAAACAGTTCTGACGACAGTTTGATTTTTCATTTCCAATTCTAATTTTAAATCCTTGACAAACTGATCGATCAATTGTTTTGTAACATTAGTTAAGACGCAAATTGTTGCATTTTCTCCTGTAAGCATGAGCTGATATTTCTTCGCCATATCCATTGAGGGTTTTGGAAAAATCACGTTGAAGTGAAACGGATAATAGACTTTATCTTTCCCAAATATTTTGACTAATTCTTCATATAAATATTGCGCGATCTCTAAATTTTCTTTGACTAATTCTTTTAATTTCTCCGCATTTTTCTTTAATCCCAACGAGCGCAACGCATTATAAAACATAAGAACATTCAAACCAGAGCGAGAACCGGTAATCGTCACATCAAGAATATTGCCGACGTATTCAATGCTGCGTTCAGTTTTCTCAAATGCTTTTTCAAAAAACGCTTTGCGTGCAAGAATGATGCCGCAAGGTTGCGATAAACCCGGATATTTATGCGCGGAAAATGCCAGTGTATTTACGCCTAGCGCATCAAAATAATTAGGGATATCACCAAACGGTTTAATGATAGGCATCACAAATCCTGTCAAAGCACCATCCAGATGAATTGTGTAAGTTGGCTTTGGCTGCATTTCCTCGAGAATTTTTTTGATGCCAGGCACATCATCAAACGCGCCTGTAATGGTTGTACCAATATTTGCAATCACAATGACGGAACTGTGTGGATGCGCTCCCAAATGAAAAATTAATTCTTTTTTAAATTGAGCCAAATCCATTGAGCCATCAGAATTCGATTGAACCGGTTTGATATTAAGACGAAGTATTTCTGCAATTTTTGGAATGGAATAATGGGTATGATCTTTCGTGTAAAAAACAGTGGGCGTCAATAATTGTTGCGCAATGCGATTACTTTCTGTGACGGCATCTCGCACATCAATAATTTTTTGTAAGTGGATGGATCGCGTTTGATAATCATTATTCGGAATTTTCGCAAGTGCTGCCGTTAATTCTTGTTCTTCTTTAATTTTTAATTTCGTGACATCATCTCTGTCGATGATAGCAGGCAATGCAGAATTAATAAGAAAACGCTTAGACCACCATAACCCAGCAAAATTTCCTTCTGTGCCACCGGTTGTAACATAACCTCTAACAGAAAATTCGGGTAATCCATAATATCGTTCTAACATGGCAATTAATTTTCTTTCATGGCGTTTAACTTCCATGCGTGATGTTTCAGAATCTTTAAATGGATCGCCGACATTGTTTAACAATACATTTGCCAAACTACCAGTCTTTATGCCTAATTCTTTATTATCAACAATGCCAAGAAATGTAAGAAGAGAAACAGGATAACCTAATTTATTGTGCGCCAGCGTATTGATGTAACGCAGCAAAGCGTCGTAATCATCAAGTTGACTGTCATTGAAGTCAATGCGGTCGTTGGACGAACTTTTTCTCCACATAGACGATTGCCTCATTAACTGCATAAGCATCAAATTATAATACCATATAATATAGAGCGACTTAGCATAACAAGCGAGAAACGACCTTGCTTTTTAGATAACTACTGTTCAAAATGTAAATAGTCGCACAGCGGATTCATAGCTCCTTTGGTTAGGAGGACATATGAAATTACGCAATAAATTAACGTTAGCCATTTCTCTGGCGTGCATTCTTTTTGTTGTCCTAACCAGCTTTAGCGCAATTCGGCAGACTTTGTTCATTTTTATTCCAGTCACAATTTTATTTTTCTTGCTTGTTTTTGGCGGTATTCAATTTTTTGTTGCTAAGCATATAGAAACATTAAAAAAACAGTTTTCTGTAACGAAAGAAAATGAATTAAATCAGCTACAAAAACAACTGGCTAACCATGCAGAAGAATTACAAAAAATAACAGCGGTAAACACCGCAGCGCAGCCCCATTATTCAAAAAATTATTCAGAAAAAAATAATCTCGATCAAACTGCGATTCATCAAGATAATTTGACGCAGCTACCCAATCGGATTTTTTTCACAGACGCGCTTAACAAAGCAATGAGTCATGCGAAAAGACATCAAAAAAAATTAGCAATTTTAATTATTGATATTGATGGCTTTAAAAAAACGAATGAGACATTGGGCCATCAATTTGGTGATTATGTATTAAATAAATTTGGCGAGCGTTTAACAAAAACATTACGCACCGAAGATTTACTCGCAAGATTAGGCGGCGATGAATTTATTGTGTTATTGAGCGACATAAACAAACCAAAATTTGCGAGTGTTGTCGCAGAAAAAATCTTACATGCTTGTTACAAACCCATCAAAGAATTCTTTTTAACAGCCAGCATTGGGATTTGCATTTTTCCTGATGATGGAAATTCACTTGAAGAATTACTTGATAACGCAAACAAGGCACTTTTTAAAGCTAAACAAGCCGGTGGCAATCGTTATCAATTTTATACCAATGAAATGGATGCGGAAGCGCGCGAATTTATAAAACTTGAGAATGCATTGCAACAATCAATTCTGAACAATGAGTTAATACTTTATTACCAACCAAAATTAAATATAAAAAATGGCAATATCACCGGAATTGAAGCATTAGTTCGTTGGGCGCATCCTGAGCTTGGGATTTTAAATCCAGCACAATTTATTCCGATCGCAGAAGAAACTGGCTTCATCACCAAAATCAGTGAATGGGCTTTACGCGAAGCTTGTAAGACCAACAAACATTGGCAAGATGAAGGTTATGAACATTTAACTGTTTCATTAAATTTATCACCCAAACAATTCCGCGATGAAAATATTGCAACTAACATTGCAACCATCTTGACTGAAACCGGCTTAAATCCGCAATATTTGGAATTAGAAATTAATGAAGCAACCGTCATGGATAATATTGAAATTGCAACGCAACGCTTGACGAATATCAAAGCGGTGGGCGTACAACTTTCCATTGATCATTTTGGTGCGGGCTATACCTCCATTAGTCATCTCAAACGTTTCCCAATTAATGCAATCAAAATAGATCAAAATTATATAAAAGGCGTGCCTAATAATCCCAATGATTCTGCCATCACGAATGCTTTTATCGCACTCGGACATCAATTGGGATTTGATGTCGTTGCGGAAGGTGTTGAAACTGCGGAACAAGTTCAATATCTGACATCACAAAATTGCGACATGATTCAAGGATATTTTTTGAGTCATCCATTGCCTGCAGCAAAGATTGAGTTGCAGTTTAAAAAACTGATGGATCGCGCTTTGCTTTGATGGGATTACATTTATGAAAAATAAAAAAAATGTAACAGTCAATTCAAAAATGAATTCTGAACTTATTGCGCAAGCTTATCGGTTAGTGCATATAGGCCAGCTCGCTTCGTTGTTTGGCGCCACGCTTATTTTGGTCAGCTTATACCAAGCTGAAACGAGTAACGTTCTTCTTTTTTCCTGGTATATTTTTTATTTAGTCATTTTTATATCACGAATTGTTTTAGTGAAAACATATTCAAAACAACAAAATTCCTTTAAACATGTTTTATTATGGAAAACACTTTTTATCACAGGTGCATTTTTAGGAGGGTTAAGCTGGGGATTTGTTGGGAGTTTATTATTTATGGATGCATCAGTCGCCCAGCAAATGTTAATTATTTTCTTGATCGCAGGCGTCACTGCGGGTTCCATTCCAGTATTATCAGCCGAGCTAAAAGCAGCACTCTTATTTATTTCAGCAGCACTGTTACCGGTATTTTTCCAGTTACTTTACATGAAAATTTATCCATATACTTTGTATGGAATGATGATTGCTATCTATTTTATTTATTTAGTCATGCTTTCTCTCAAACTACATAAGATGATTACAAACGCACTTGAATTAAAATTTGAAAATGATGCATTACTTGAAAATTTATCTTTAACCAAACATGAACTTGAAGTGATAAACAAAAAATTAACGCATGCTGCTACGCATGACCCACTTACTAACTTAGCCAACCGCAGTCTTTTCGAAATAAATTTGGCAAATGCGTTGAAGCGCGCTAACTTAAAAAAAGAAATTTTTGGATTACTGTTTATTGATTTAGATAATTTCAAAGAAATAAATGACGCTTACGGTCATCACATTGGCGATCAACTATTGCGACTGCTTGTCAATCGACTCAGAAATAATACGCGAGAAGTTGAATGCATCGCTCGTTTAGGTGGCGATGAAATAACAATTATTCTTGAAAATATTCGTGATCCAGATGCGCTGTTTAATGCAGCAAGTCAAATTTGTAATTCGCTCGCCAATCCGCTCATTATTCAAAATCACACAATTGTTGTGACAGCCAGTATTGGTGTTGGTGTTTATCCAATTGATGGCGAAGATTCAGAAACATTATTAAGAAATGCAGACAAAGCCATGTATTATGTCAAACAGCATGGCGGCAATAATATTCGCTTTAGTACCGAATCATCGAAGATACGCTCGCTACTGAAACGCGTCAAAAATCAAACGCCGACCGCTTATTAACCAAACATGTAGGGGCGGGGCCCCGCCGGGTTTTTGGGGGGGGGCGGCCCGGCACACACGTTTTACGTGGAAAAATTGTCCCAGTTAGTTAGTTT
>CAZAXX010000098.1:0-6240 GCA_964489265.1 uncultured Coxiellaceae bacterium | reverse complement strand
GCGCACTACTGTCCGGTGAAAAGCTTTGTCATCCTGAACGAAGTGAAGGATCTTTGAGTTATAACATGGCGATCCTTCACTTCGTTCAGGATGACAATGTGGGGAGGGATTTATCAGCAGAGACTCGAAGGGTTAGTTAACCACCCCGAGAATAATTCGTCAACGCCGTTACGATTTTGTCTTCAATTTCACGATACTTCCAAATATTCCCATTCTGGCCATTCACAATAATCACAAACGCAATCGGCTCGCGATCTTTGCTCATCGCAAAGCCAGCCAGTGAAACAACGCCTGCAATGGTTCCCGTTTTCGCGCGCACTTTCCAAGCCGCATTTTGCAAACGTCCTTTCAATGTTCCATCCACACCCGCGATTGGCAATGCAGAAATAAATTCGTAATTAATCGCATAATTATGAAAAGCATAATCCAGTACTTGCATCATTTGTGCGGGCGTCACTTGATTATTGCGCGATAAACCAGAGCCATCAATTAAATGCATATCTGCTGTATTCACTGCGGCTTTTTGTCCGAGGATTTGTTTTACGGCCGAGCTGCCATTATTCCAACTGCCTGGTTGATTGGAATAAAGCGCGCCGATTTTTTTGAAGAGTGAGCCGGCGATAATATTGTCGGATTTTTTTAACATCTCGTTAATCAAGACGTGTAAGGGTTTTGATTCATGTGAAGCAAGTACCGATAAGTTGGTAGGCGCTGTTTTTGCATTGATTTGACCGGTGACTTGTATGCCATATTGCTTAAATAAACTCGTCAACATCGATTCATTGTATTTCACAATATTCGGGATCACGACGCTGCCGCCTAGCGAATTTTTTCCTTTCGCGATACAACCATTTAAGGTGAGCGTATTGTCTGGCTGCGTATTCAGTGAAATTCGGCAGGAACGGCCGCGCGATTTGGTAATGACAGAGTTTGCAACGCCAGAATAATAGAAGCGAGGGTTTTCTATAATAGTTGCCTGACGCCCTTCTGTTTTCGCCGGCGCAATGCCGATAGAAATACAATTATGATTAATGATGCTGGCATTAATCGGCGCCGCATAACAATATTGCGCATCTTTATCTGCCCAGCCAGGCCCCGTATTATCTTGGTCATACGCCGTATTATCGACATACACATTGCCATTCACGCCCTGAATTTGCTGCGATTTTAAAGAGACCATCAAATCGGTTAAATCGGTATAAGTCAGCGATGGATCGCCGCTATGCACGAGGTAAACATCACCGTTGATCATGCCATTTGACATGGATTTGGCGCTGGTCACAAGCCGGGTCAAAAACCGGTAATTAGGGCCCAGGAAAAGCAGAGCAGCTTCTGCGGTGAAGATTTTGAGTGTGCTGGCTGGCGTAAATAATTGCTGGGAGTTGCGATTATAGAGCATATCGCCGTGTTTCATGGATTTAACCTGGATACCAATGACGGTATTCGGCCCGGCGCTACCCACAATTTGATTGATGGTCGCGATTAAATTGTCAGTGCCTCTAATAGAACTTGCTTGAGATTCAGCATGATTTCGAGCATGGGAATGTGCACGTCGGGAATGTTTTTTTGCGTAAGCTTCTGTATTTAAACCGCTAATTATCACCAAACTCGTGATGAGAATAACGGAAAATTTTCCTAACGAATTCATTTGTTCTCCATGGATACCAATGAGGCTATTTCTATTATGGTGCAAATTACTAAAGAAGCATAGAGATGTAAATAACTAAGCCAAAAAACGACATGAAATAGCCTGTGTTTATGCTATAATTTCGCCAGAAGATTGAGGGGATCGCGCATGTATATCAAAGAAAAACAAACGAGTTATGTCAGTGACATAGACCTGTTTCTGCTAGATTATGATAAAAAACACCCTGAATTATCAACGTCGCAGCAAAAAGAAATTGCTAAATTTCAGCGAATTTACCGCTTGCGTGATGATGCAACATCGATTGAACCCACCAACAAAATATGGGATGAATTTTAATAACGCATGAAATCCATTACTCAAAAAATTGTTCCCTTTATTTTTCTAGGCATCATGCTCGTGATTTTGGTGTTCGGAATTATCATACTTTCTTACGTTTTGATTTTAGGCGCGATCGTTGGGTTTGTGTTGTATATCATTGCCCGCATCAAAGAAAAATTTTTCCCTTCCAAGCATTTAACTAAAACAGGTTTTTCAAAAAAGCCGGGTCGCACTTTCGAACACGATGATAAATAATCGCAAACAATCTATTTTTCCTTTACTTTGGGTCATGTTGTTCGATCACACCAGTTTGAACATGACTTTTCCTGTGTTGACGCTATTATTTTTTGATGCACAAAGTAGTTTGTTTGCAGCGGACACATCGCACGCAGTGCGTAGTATGTGGTATGGCTTATGTATTTCAATGCCGAATGTCATGAATATTTTTTTCGCCCCGCTGTTAAGCGCTTTTTCAGACGCATTTGGCAGGAAAAAAATAATTTTTCTCGGTATTGCGGGCGCTTTTATTTTTGCATTCACAGCCGCGTTTGGAATTTTGTGGGGATCACTTAGTTTATTATTTTTAAGTTGCGTCCTACGCGGTGCTTTTTCCAGAACAAATCCAATTGCACAAGCTGTTATTGGTGATATTAGTCCCAGAGACAAAAAAGTTTTATACATGGGCTATTTGCAAACCGCGATTTCGTTAGGCGCATTTATCGGCCCAATTTTGGGTGGCTATTTCGCGAATCAATTTTTCTTTGCGAAATTAAATTTTTCGTTACCGTTTTTTATCGCGGCTGGTATTGCTGCGATTGGGTGTATATTGACGCTTACTATTTTTAAAGAAACATTAGTGGAAAAACGTTTTACTTCGCCATGGAAAGAATTTCATTGGGAAAGTTTGAAAAAAGTATTTGCCAATAAGCAAGTGCTGCATATTTCGCTGATTTTATTGTTAAGCCAAATTAGCTGGAGTATGTATTATCAATTTATCCCGCCTATTTTAAAAACGGTGTTACATGTAGATCCGCATGAACTCGGTATTTTTGTTGGTTTAATTGCATTGTGGTTAGCGCTCGCGACGACATTCGGGATTCGAATTCTCGTTAAATTTTTTAGTATGCAAACAATCTTGTTGCTGTCACTTTATTTGGTATGGCTTGGCACAATCATGACAATGATATTTTTTATGTTACATTGGACTTTGTCGATTTGGTTGGCTGCTATTCCCACCGCCATTGGTGACGTGGTTGCATTTAGTTGTCTTGTAACTTTTTATTCTGATGTAGTCGAAAAACAGGAACAAGGCAAAGTCATGGGTGTTTGTTTCATCGTGATTGCGTTGATTTGGTCATTAACGGCAATGTTGGGCGGCGTGTTAATGAGTATTTATTCTTTGTTGCCGTTGATCGTTGCGCCGATTGGAATTTTGTTGGCGATTATTTTAGTACATACCTATAGGGGCGGACCTGAGACGTATGGTTCCGTACCGCTTTAGTGCTTTGTCACGAATAATCATGTGTTGCATTTGTCTATACATATTTGTATACTGCTTGTATAGACAAGAGGTTACTCACAATGAATTACGAGCATTCTAAAGAATCGGTATCTATCAATATCCGAGCCAAAACTCGCCAACGCGATCTAATAGATCAAGCAGCTGAGCGATTGGGTCGGAGTCGATCGGATTTTATGCTTGAAGCAGCCTGCCGCCGCGCTGAAGATGTTCTATTAGACCAAGCATTTTTTATAGTGGACTTAAACACATTTAAAAAATTCGAAGCATTGCTTGATAAACCATTACCAGCGACAGACAAATTACGTCGATTACTAAAGACTAAAGCGCCTTGGGATAAATAAACTTGAAAAATTTATCTGCTCCCGCTCAAATATCAATTAATCATGAATTGGATAGCTTTGACAGTGGTGAAGTATCTCTTGATGATTGGTTAAAAAAACGTGCTCTTAAAAATCAAGCATCAGGCGCATCACGTTGTTTTGTTGTTTGTGAAGGTAATCAAGTTATTGGTTATTACAGCCTATCTGCGGGAGCTATTAGCCATGATGCTACACCTAAATCAATGCGTCGTAACATGCCAAATCCGTTGCCTGTATTATTGCTTGGTAGATTGGCAATACATAAAAAATTTCATAATAAAGGATTAGGCAGTGCTTTATTACGTGACGCTATGCTGCGCGCTGTTAACATCGCACATGATGCGGGTGTTTTTGCAATTTTAGTACATGCATTATCTGAGGAAGCAAAGCAATTTTATTTATCACGAGGTTTTGTTGAGTCGCCTTTGCAGCCCATGACACTCATGATGACTTTAGAGACGATACGATCAGTACTAATGCAGAATGAAGTCCCCGCCTAAATTTGCTGGGCATATTTGTAGGGGCGGACCCCGGCCACAAACATGGCGGGGTCCGCCCCTACATTTAACGAATAGCGTTCTCTAAATCACGTTTCAAATCATCAACCGCTTCTACACCCACTGAAAGACGAATCAGACTGTCCTTAATCCCTAACATTTCGCGCTGCACTGTTGGTACACTGGCGTGCGTCATAATCGCGGGATGTTCGATCAAGCTTTCCACGCCGCCTAAACTTTCTGCGAGTGCGAATAATTCGCAGCGCTCAAGCATTTTCACGGTGTCAGCTAAATTACATTTTAATTCGACGGAAATCATGCCGCCGAATTGTTTCATTTGTTGAACCGCTAAATTGTGTTGTGGATGACTTTTTAAGCCTGGATAAATAACGCGTGACACTTTTGGATGTGCTTCCAGCCACTGCGCTAATTCTAATGCATTGCTGCAATGACGCTCCATGCGCAGCGCAAGCGTTTTTACGCCACGTAATGCAAGAAAACTGTCAAAAGGACTGGCAATTGCACCTACAGAATTTTGCAGAAAACCTAATTGTTCGGCGAGTTCTTTGTTATCACCAACCACCACAATACCGCCTACGATATCTGAGTGCCCATTAATATATTTCGTTGCAGAATGCAGAACCAGATCAAATCCCAGTTCTAAAGGGCGTTGCAAAATAGGTGTTGCAAATGTGTTATCAGCGACTGAGATCAGCGAGTGTTTTTTCGCGAGTGCGGCGATTGCTTTGAGATCGGCTAATTTGAGCATGGGATTGGTTGGTGTTTCAACCCAAATCATGCGAGTTTCAGGGCGAATTTCCGCTTCGATTTTATCGAGCTGACTCATATCGACAAAAGATACTTTTAAGCCCGCCGATCGTTTGCGGACACGCTCAAGTAATCGATAAGTGCCGCCATATAAATCATCCATTGCAACAATGTGATCGCCCGGTTGTAACATTTCCAACACGGTGGCGATCGCTGCCATCCCAGATGCAAACGCATAGCCACGGGTACCTGACTCTAAATCGGCAACGCATTTTTCATAGGCATTACGAGTCGGATTCTGGGTGCGTGAATATTCATAGCCTTTATGTTTGCCCGGACTTTCTTGTACGTAAGTGGATGTTGCATAAATCGGTGTCATGACGGCACCGGTGGTTGGATCAGGTGATTGACCGGCGTGAATGACGCGGGTTTTTATATCTAGTACAGCTTTTTTCATGGAAAAATACCCTTATTTAATACGTCATCCCGCTTAAAAAGCGTCGCGGGATGTATTTTAAAAACCGTGTGCTTGCATCCATTTATCATCAACAAATTTAGTCAGATAATTTCTAATCCCATCGGCCAACAAAATAACGCATTTTTCGCCTTTTTTCAGGCGTTTTGCGACTTGTAGTGCGCCCCAAACGGTTGAGCCACTGGAGCCACCGACCAACAAACCTTCTTCTCTAATCAAGCGACGCGCCATGAGAAAAGAATCTTTGTCATTCACTTTCACGTATTCATCGATCAGCGAATTATCTAACACATCAGGAATAAAATCGTAACCAATGCCTTCCACCAAATACGGATAAATATCTGTTCCACCACCTAAAATCGAACCATAAGGATCAACACCGATTATTTGAACCTTGGGATTCACTTCTTTTATTTTTTGCGCGACACCGGTAATGGTGCCACCTGTGCCAACTGACATGACCACCATGGCAAGATTATCACCCGCATCATCCAGAATTTCCTGGCCAGTTGCATGGTAGTGTACAGATGGATTACTGGGGTTGGTGTATTGATCGAGAATATGGGAATTTGGAATTTCTTTATTTAATTTTTTTGCGAGAGAAATATGACTGTCGGGATCATTCCAGGCTGCTGTGGTCGGCGTGCGATAGA
>CAZAXX010000097.1:0-6262 GCA_964489265.1 uncultured Coxiellaceae bacterium | reverse complement strand
GGAGAGCGCTTGCATGGCATGCAAGAGGTCGCCGGTTCGATCCCGGCTAGCTCCAGAAACATATCACAATGACAGGTTTACCTAATCTGTCCCCATCGTCTAGAGGCCTAGGACACTGCCCTTTCACGGCGGCAACAGGGGTTCGAATCCCCTTGGGGACGCCAGTTTAATACTGGTGTCTTAACCACACTCCAAAAAAACACATTGTCATCCTGAGAGTGCTTTTTGCTCGAAGGATCTCCTCATGTCTCTGGGGCGTTCACTCATTGCAATGAAAAGAAAGTCCTCTCAAAGCGGTTACGTTTCAGGAGATTGCCACGTCCACAAAAAACGTGGACTCGCAATGACAAGCTTGCTTCATTACGAGTCCAGTTACAATATACTAAACGGATTGACGTGTTTAACTTAACGCATTATACCTCAAGAGTAAGCTTTGATATTTTTGGAGCACAAAAATCGTCTGCTAATGTTGCTACTGCCGGGTTTTTTTTACGAAACGCTTGAGCAAGTGCTTCTAATGCTTCGGCTTTTTTTGTTTTTTCTTCAAGTGCGCCTTTTGCAAATAGAGTAAATATCGGTCTTGTCGCCGCATACATTGTTTCCTTATTTGCTACATAACGGTTACCCAATTGCAAAAACGCACTTTGAATTTGCTCTACAAAAAGCAACGTAAGAACGCCTCTGATTTCTGGCATGCCTGTGCCAGGGTAGGCTTCTTGTGTGAGTTCATCTGATTCTTCTTTGCATTTTTTCTTATCGGCAACGCCATTCGGAGATTCTTTTGGATTATCACTTTTTTTACCAAGTGCTAATTGTTTTCTGATAAGAGTCATAGCGACGGTATAAGCAATTAGGTCATCGGGCGTCGTTTCGATTTTTTCTTCGGCAATTTTTTTTTCAAATTCATCACATGCTTTAATTGCCAAATCCCAATAGGCATCACCGTTGAGTGGTTCAGCTTTTGAAATTAATTTTTGTCGTAACATCATAAAATATATCCTTATAAAATAGTATAAAAACGCTTGAGTGTAACAAGAAGAATATTGTGAAACAATCTTGTTAACGTAACTCTTTAGGCAACTGCGCCAGAAATTTTTCATCAAAAAAAGTTCCCAGTGCCATGACTTCCCATTTTCCTTTTATTTTATGCAAATAGACCATAGCATCATCCGTGGTTGGTTTTTTAGGATGAAGCTTCAAAGAGGCATACTCTCCTACACATTGCTCAGCCAAAATAACAGATTTGCTCAAGGGTATTTTTGTTGTTTTATAAAGATAAGCTGACATGGTTTTTTTAATCAGATAAGTATCTTGTTTACTGCAAGGATGATTTGGCAACGTATAAGCTTGCCCAACTGATGTGAAAATCATGAATATAAATAATAACTTAACGACAGAAAAGCGCATAATTTGATTCCTTGTAAATAAGAAATAGCATCCTAGTCAAGATTAATCAGGGTTGCAATAGGCTAAAGAAATGTGTACTTAAATTGCCCATATAGGTATAATACGGGCATTAAATAAATAGCGATTATTACTTTCTAGGAATAGACTCAATGATTATTACGAAAAAAAACCTGTGTTTATTGATCATAACAACTTTCATAAGTAGCGCTGGTTATTGTGAAGAAGGTCAGTGGACTGTACTCAAAAAATCGACCAACCAAAGTGAGCAGCAACAAGTTCAAGACCAAGTTCGCAAAGTATATGAGAACTATAGTGCAGCTAATCCAGCCTGTAATTATCCGGCAGAACCCGGTCTCTATACTTATCCAAAAACAAGTTATACGTTAATGAATCCGTATGCTGCACAGAAAGATGAAAAAGCTGCTCTTAAATTTAAGATAATAAATTTTGTTATCAATGGACCTTCCGTGAGCGATCATCCTGAGTGTGGTCAGATCAGTGTGAAATGCGCTGCTTCGCAAAAATTTTCAGCTAGTTTTTATTGTGAAAGAATTCATAAGGGACCCAGTTCAGAATCGAATTTGTTAGCAGATCCACTCTATAACAAATATATTGCTTACCAGACGATCTATAATCAAATGGTAATACCGAATGCCAAAAATGATTTTGGAAAATTAAAACAGTTTTATCCGTTAGATGCATTTCCTCTTTATTCCGATTCACAAATGCCTAACCCAAATTATAAATATTCGGGTGTGATATTTACATCGTCGCCGCAATATTATCCTGCGCCAGTGACGCCACCAGCGCCGAATTCACCTAATTATAATAATGGGAATTACGGCGGATTATTTGTTGGTTCAGCAGAAAATTTAAAATCAATCTGTCGAAGCATTCAATATGATCATTTGTCTCCAGAAGATGCGAGCATACGTTTTAATGAATTTTTGGGATTACCGCCTGATTCACCGGATGTGCAAAGAACATTGATTGTGATGCAGTTAAGAAATAATCCGCATGTTTCTGGAACAACGGATGGAAATTTATTTCGTCCTTGTCCGACGGATGGAAAAATAGATAGCGCTGCTTGCCAAGCCTCTGCGCTAGTTATTCCACATGATTGCAACAATGCGCCATTACCTTACGATGGAAAAACAGTTAATTTATTTTTAGCGAATCAATTTTATTCGTCATATTGTAAAGCGTCTCCGAATAAACAATCAGGCATGCCAATCTATTATCCGTGGACCGGCCAAGGTTTTACGTATGACTGGTATCCTTGGAATTTTAAGAAAAATCTTCAAGGAACATCGGAGTATGTGGCAGCTGTGAATAGCACCGGAAATAATAATATGGAAGTTGTGAAGCAGACAGTGTTGAAGAATTTTTTAGTGACGTGTGATTTTTGAGATTTTGAATAACGGCTTTTGTCATCCTGAACGAAGTGAAGGATCTCTGCATTATAATATGGAGATCCTTCACTTCGTTCAGGATGACAAAGTACAATACTAATCATGAAACCTCATCGCTCCTTTCGGACTCATGACTTCCTCCATACCCAGCTCGTTCTCTTCATCTGTTGCCACGCGTAAGTGAACTGGAAGTCGTTCATTTTCCTTGATTCGTACTTTATATCCATCAGGATATTTATCAAATTCATTGCTATCAACTTGTGTAACACCCGTTTTTTTGGAATTCGGGGGGTTGACTCTGCGGGTGAAAATGGCGTTTTTAAATTTATTTAAAAGGTATTGACGATCAGCAGTAAGTTTATCTTTGATTTCTTCTCTATTGTATCTAAAGAAGCACGCTGCATGATGTTCATAGTTCATTCGCAGATAAATATTATCACCTTTTCTAATGCTTGATATCGCTACTTTTTTTTCTTCTTTTTCTTCTTTTTCTTCCGCAGCGACAGAAGGTTGATTTCTGCGTTTTACAGGCTTTTCTGTTTTACTATCTTCTTCTTCGCTTTCATCAACTGGCTCGGAAGTTTTTTCTTCCGTAGCATTTGATGCTGGATTGAAGGTCAACTCGAGATTATCTATTTTTAATTTTTCTGTTAAATGAGTTTGACTGAATTGATCAAGACCGTTCATCAATATTTCGTCAATTTCATCAAGGGAAGGATCGATTGTTGGATGGATTTTTTCGATGACATAATTGGAAACATATTCCATGCCTTCAATGCAAGCAAGACTAACAAATAGACCGATGAGGGGATCAAACTTGATGACACGATCTTCCTCTTTCATATGGCCGTATTTTACAGCCATGCTTTCTATTCGTTCTATGGCTAGGATCAGGGAAGTAGACCTAATTAGATAGGAAACAGCACTTCGCCATCCTTTTGGGAAAAAGTATTCTGTATAGGACTTTAATTTACTCATTTCAGCAATAGTGATTCTCCATGCACGTCGAGATTTTCGAATCAGTGCATGAATAATTTCGGGAGATGTTTCCCGATGTTTTGCAAAAAATTTTTCAAGTTTACGTTGATCCTGCGTTAAAGCTTGGAGCGCAAGCGTTGCTCTATTTTTTTCTGCTTCAGCGTAAACAAAAGCAAAGACTTTTCCCACTATTTCGTATTCGGTAATACTCAGAATATGTTCTTTTAAATAACCAATAATCTTGGTTCTTCTTTCTCTGGTATTCAAATCATATTTCTTTAATGCTTTTAGTTCTTGACTCAGTGTCTGGTCCAGCGTTTCACCAAAAAAATGCTTGTAGGCTTGATCAGCATAAGTCATTTTTTCTGCGGCTGTTAACCCCAAAAAATAAATGCTCAGTTTATAAAGATTGGCGCGAGTCTTATCGATATGAGATAAATCTAATTGCAGGCGTGCGGCTGTCATTGGATCCTCGTATTTTCAGTTTTGCTGAATGATAAAGAAAATAGCTTAAGGAAAGGTTAAGGACGGTTAAATATTATTCGCATTGAGTAATAAAAGCTCATTCTCTCCGTTCGCCGGTATGACCTGCCATTTTTTAAAGCCATTTTTTTCAAAAAACATGACAGCCTGGGTATTTGTTTTGAGTGGATCGACCACCAAGATCGAGAATTTATTTTTTACGTATTCACGGATGAAATTTTTTAATAGCAACGTTCCATAGCCTTGCTGAAGATACTTTTCCTCTGCAATAAATAAATCAATACCCGCCATTTGTTTTGGTTCGTGATTATTAAAGAGAGGATGAGTGTAATCACTCACGCCATCGGGAAGAGAGTGGGTGAGGCAATACAATTGAATATAACCAATCGGTGTCGTATCTGCATAAACAATAAAATTGGGGATGGTGTCAGGATTATTTATTCTGGGTAAATATTTTTCTTTGATCATCTCCAGGGAATAATTTTCGCCGCGCGCGTACCACTGTTTAACGTGTGGTTTTTGAAACCAGTTATGTAAGAGACGTAGATCATTTTCGGTGAGTCGTTTAAAATTAATTGATTGCATATCAAATTGTTCCTCTTGGAGGTGCTTAAAGATGAAAAGGATTATTTCATTTTTTACCGCGTTAACTCTATTTACTTTTGCAGCGTCAACCGCACACGCATTTAATAATACCAGTTTCAAAGGGAGTTATGCTTTTTGTTTTGTGGGGCCATCGTCACTTGTTTTAGCCAATGAGCCGCGTACAGTCGCAACAGGTGTTTTAGTTGCGGATGGAAATGGACATCTTACCGGTCATGGTCTATTTCGAAGCGCTGGCGTAAGCTGTGTCGGTAATATAAGTGGCGGCTATAATATAAACTTGGATGGGACAGGCACTCTATCGAGTGCGATTCACACGACTACGCCTGGCTGTTTCACCAGTGTACTTGATCTCGCGATTGTATTAGCGAATCAAGGCAACATTATCAAAGCTGCTAATACAGAAAACGACTATATGTCAGGCACTCTCACTCGACAAACGAAAACAAAATTTAGCTTAAGTGATTTAAGAGGAACTTATGCATTAGCGCTGGCAGGACCTTCTTCCGTTGTAGTAGCGAATGAATCAGAAACAGTCGGCGTTGGTATTCTTTCTGCAGATGGCAAAGGGCATGTGAAAGGAAGCGGCACACTGAGAAGTCGTGGCGTGACTTGTCGTGGTACTTATTCTGGAAATTACACGCTTGCCAATGATGGCACTGGAAGCCTTGCGACCAATTTTGTGACGAGCACACCGGGCTGTTTTACGAGTGTAGTTGACCTTGCGATTGCTTTGTTTGGCAGTGGCAATGGTGTAGAAGTTGCTAACTCTGAAAATGATTACATGGCTGGTTCGTTGCATCGGCAATAAATAATTGACGTTCAAGTGAGTTGATGTGAATAAAACGCCTCAGTTTTGTGACACTCACATCAATCATCCGAGCGCGAACGTCGTAGCGTAAGAGCTGGCACGGCAGGAGCCTTTAATTGCGACGTAGACGTAAATCGCTGACCTATCGCGAGCGCAGCTTGTTGTAATTTTAATAATTCTGTATAAGTGTCTGTGTCTTGAGGTGACTTTGCTGTGAATAATGAGCCAAATTTATGAGGCCTCACTGCAGTCACTGATTGTATTAATGATGTTAAATCTGAAGCTGTTTGATCTTTTGCTTCTTTTTGTGAAGCAACGCTTGATAAATCCGCGGATAGAAATGAGCGAGCTGCTTCTTCATTTGTGCTGATTAATTTTAGTAGTTCTTGTAGATCAGCTGCTTTTTTAACGGATACATCATCTTTTTTTGCATTGGCGATGAGATTGTTACACTTTAGATAACTGGGGAGTGATGGTAGCATTTCATAGGCGATGATCATTGTTAACTGTTTATTATAGTCTCCTGACATTTGACTCGGTTGAATGCTGCGTGCAAGTTCGTTCTGTT
>CAZAXX010000096.1:0-6344 GCA_964489265.1 uncultured Coxiellaceae bacterium | reverse complement strand
ATCTCCCGAAAGATATGAGGAGATCCTTCGAGCAAAAAGCGCTCTCAGGATGACACTTGAAAAAGCGCTCTCAGGATGACACTTGAAAAAGCGCTCTCAGGATGACACCTGCATCACTTAGGAGGAACATAACCTGCGGGTTTCGCGCTGCCTTCGCCGAAGAGAAAGCGTTCCATTTCTTCTACCAGAAATTTGCGGGCGTTTGGATCCAACATGCTTAAACGGTACTCGTTAATCAACATGGTTTGCTGATTGAGCCAGAGTTGCCAAGCTTCCTGGGAGATTTCTTCAAAAATCTTTTGACCAAGCGCCCCAGGATAAGGCGCGCGTTCAAAACCTTCCGCTTCTTTTTTTAATTTTTTACATTGAATCATGCGAGTCATGGGTCAAATTCCTCAATAATTTTTTAATCGGGGCGGGTAGTCCGACCGTTTGGGATTGGTTGAGGTTATACCAAATTTGTTGTTCGCTATCCATGATCTTGGCGGGTTTGTGTGGAAGAGTGATAAATGCCGGCAAGATGTCTAAATGAAAATGACTGAATGTATGGCGAAATGGCTTGCCCCAGTTAATTTCCGTAACAGGTAACTGCAAACGCTGTCGACAATAGGCATTTATCACATTTTCTTCGGCAAAATCAGGCAATTCAGGCAAACTCCACAAGCCACCCCAAATCCCAGTCGGCGCGCGTTTTTCCAGTACGACATGTTCAGCATGTCGCAAAATGAGTAAAGTGGCTTGCCGGATCGGAAGGCTTTTTTTCGGCTTAGGATGTGGCAAGGTTTTTTCAATGCCAAGTTGTTTTGCACGGCAAATCCCAGTCAGCGGACATTTTTCGCAAACAGGTTTACCACGCACACAAACCGTCGCGCCAATGTCCATCATTGCTTGCGTATAATCATCAATACGTTCAGTCGGAGAAAGCATTTCAGCAATTTCCCAGAGTCGATCAGCCACTTTTTTTTCGCCCGGCCAATCAGTTATGCCAAACAAACGAGTCAAAACCCGTTTCACATTGCCATCTAAAATCGTCGCTCGCTTTTTAAAGGCAATCGCCAAGATCGCCCCAGCAGTGGAGCGGCCAATTCCCGGTAACAGCTGAAGTTGTTCCAGATTGTCAGGTAAAACACCGTTAAAATTTTGCGTCACCTGCTGTGCCGTACGCTGTAAATTACGCGCCCGACTGTAATAACCGAGTCCCGTCCAGAGATGCAATACTTCATCTTCTTTTGCGTTAGCAAGTGCATGAATATCAGGAAAACGCTGCATAAAACGTTCAAAATAAGGTATGACCGTGCTCACCTGAGTCTGCTGCAACATGATTTCAGATACCCACACGCGGTAAGGCGTTTTATCGAATTGCCAGGGCAGGGTTTTCCGTCCATGCCGATCAAACCAGGCCAAAATTGTTTTCTGGAAGTTATAAGCCGCAATATTTTGTGTTAGGTCATTTTGCATGGCCGCTATCATACACACTCTATTAGTATTTGTATTGACCATAAAATGACTAACAATGTATTATTAGCATATTTTTTTGTTAAACAATAAGGCTTAACCATGCCAGCTAATCCAATCGCATATTTTCTTACCAAATTTCCACAATCACAAATGATCGAATCAAAAAATTGTTTTATAGGTTTCTTGCCATCAGCACCTGATACAAAAATAACTTTGCAAGGCGTCACGCATCACTTAACAGACCATCATTTAACGATTTATAAAAATTATAATAAAAATGGTCCGATTCATTATACGGCAACATTTCATCATCTAGTAATCCATGTCTATTTTGATGGAGGCGGTAATTATCTTTCATTTAATGTTCGTCCTTTAAAAGGCCCTTTGTCAGAGAATGAGAAAGCACGCGTTGAACAATTTGCAAAAAAACATGCTGGCGATTCACTTTCTGGTTTATTGAAAGATTTGGAAGCTAAACAAAAAGGAAGCGCTGATGAGAAAAAAGCAAAGTTATCTGAGCTAACTCGCGCAAGCAGACAATCTACAACTGATGAACGTTATAGAACTTTATTGCAAGACACGCTGCAAGCATTACGTGAATATGAAAACTTGGAATTCCATCTTGATGACGAAGATCGTGGTGCTATTACTTTTTTAAATAATTATTGGCAGTATTTACAAAAAAATCCGACCAAAACGAGAGTGCCACGCGTATTGCCCGAACTTAAAGATGAAAGCAATGTTATCGATCACGAAGAAGAAAAAACTTCTGTTGCATCACCATTACCTGGTGTCGCAAAGCAAAAAACACCGAATGTTAATCAGAAATCAACAGATGATTTGAGTGCTACATTAAAACAGAGAGAACGGGAGCTTGATGAAAAACTCGGTGAGTGTCCACGCGATGATTTGAATCAAGCATTATCAATCATAAAACAAATGGATTCGGTAAAAAAACTGACGATCAAGTTATTGTTATTTCAACTATGCCTCGAAGGAAATGTAGATGCTTTCAAACGACATTTTTCAGCGGCAAAACTCAATGAAATGGAAAATCTACAGATCAGCAGATTGCTTTCAACCTGTGTTTACCATAATCATCAGGAATTATTTCATTATCTTTACAAGCAAATTAAAAATTATTTTGTTAAACATGGACTCTATAACACTCCATTAGTTTCTTTAAACCCAGTAAGCTATTTTGGTAGTTGTTGCTCACTCCTGGAGGTTGCTTACAAAAGAAGAAATCTTGTTTTTTATAAACTATTATTAACAGAATATTCCTATAATCCTAATAATATTAATATGTATTACAATTCATTAATTGCGACCATCATGGACGATGAAACAGAATTTGCATTAGCTTTATTGCGAAATGGCGTTGATCCAAATATGAGTATAAGTAATCAGGAATTAATCGAGTTTGTACCAAAAGATTTAGAGAAAAAAGATTCTTTGGATATGCTAACCGGCGATAATGTTACTATTAGTCCCAAGAAAGAACTGCAAGAAAATCGAGAAGATACTTTGGGTAAATTGGCTGGACGAAAACCACTTCACATTGCGGTCCAGAAAAATAATTTGGAAGTTGTAAGAGAATTGTTTGAGCGCAATGCAGACTCTTATGCTAAAGAGGATAGTGGAATTACTCCTTTTGGTTATGCGCTTTTGGAAGGAGTTGATCTAGAAATAATTCGTTTGTTTTTAGCAAAAGGTCATCATATAGATGAAAAACAATCGACGAATCCTACCTCAGGACTTTTCAATGCGTGTGCAGCGAAAAAGTTGGAGCTTGTTAAGAAATTATTAGAATTTAAAGCGGATCCTTGTTTAGTACATGAAAATATACTAACTGATACAGGACAATGTGTGAAATATCAGTCACCGCTTTTTACCGCTTTGAGCGATAAAAATTTACCTATCATAACTGAAATATTGAAATGTCAGATTAAATTAGCTGATTTGAAATTTATTTATAATCATTGCAAAGAAAAATGTGTACCTGTTCCAGATATATATATCCAAAAATATGCGGTAGAAGCACATAAAGCAGGCGAATTAAAACTTGCTGAAGGGTTATATAAAGAACTTATTTTCATAACAAATAATAGAGAATTAAAACATGTTGCTTTCTTCAATTTAGCAACCTGTGTTGAAGCGCGAGGAAGAAAAGAGGAAGCAAGAGTTTATCTAAATGTGTGTATTGGGATTCGAGAGGAATTAGCGAAGGATCCAGTTAAAAAAGAACGCATGCAACCACTCATTGAGAAAGCGAAGGCGAGGCTTGCTTTAATCAATGAGTATGTGCCAGAACAAAAGCATGAATTTGATAGAAGGCGTGTTAATGCATAGAGGTCTTGACCCTTGCTTCGCCCACACTCTATTAGTATTTGTATTGACCATAAAATGACTAACAATGTATTATTAGCATATTTTTTATTACATTTATAAGGCTAAGTCGTGCCAGCTAATCCATTACACTATCTGCTCGTACAGCGACCGAGACCGTCGATTAAGAAAGATGATTTCTTCATGTTGGTGATATTGTCTAGCAAAGGGGTGTCCTTCACTTTTAATGGCGAAGAATATTTTATAGCTTCACAACATTTGACTATTTATAAAGAAGCGATTTATAAAAGAAATCATGACAAGAAAAAAGTGCGCACTCCGATTCATTGTACAGTCACAGCCAGAACGAACGACGGTAAAGAACTCGTCGCGCATATCTATTTTGGTGACGAGGCTAATTATCTTTTTACCGAAATTAAACAGACCAAGCCTGATAAAAAGAAAATTGCATCGCACAATGACAAAGATATTTTTTGGGAATTTAGTCAAACATACGCAAGACCCGTGCTTGATAGTTTGTTTGAAGAGTTAATTGGCGAACAAAAAAAGATTGTGGATGTTAAAGATAAAAATTTAGATGCGCTGGTTTCTGCAAGTAGACAATCAACGACTAATAGGAAATATAAAGATTTATTGAAAGGCACAATTGAAACATTAGCAGAATACGAGCAATGGGATTTTGATCCTGATTATGGTATCAAAAAAAAATTAACAGACTATTCGAACTATTTAACATCTCGTGAGAAAGCACTGGCAGCCGCTGCATTACGCAAGATAAAAAAAGCAGATGAGGTGAAACAGCCAGACGAAGTGAAACAAGATCCGGTTCTTGTGCCCGTCAGCGCTCCTGAAAAAAGGAAAGAAGAAATTCCAGATACCAACACAAAAATCTGTGTTGATTTGAGTAGTCAATTACAACATCGGCTGCACGTACTATCTCAACAATTTAAGGATTGTCCGGAAGAAGATATAGATCAGTTACTTTCGATTATTCAAAAAATTGATAAAACAAAAAAACTTGCCGAAACAGCATTATTGATTCGATTATGTATTGCTGGAGATGTCATGCTTTTCAAGCGGCACTTTGCTGCTAATTTAAATTTACTAGATAATATATTACTTAGCGCTTTGTTGCCGACATGTGTTTATCATGGTCATACTGAATTATTCGATTATATTTATCATCAGATAAGAAGTCATAATGTTAAACATAATTTTTGCGGTAGTGCTTATGCTTCAATTGGGGCGGAAGTAACTTTAGTAGGAACGGATGATTGCTCATTATTGACTATGGCTTTTGCAACAAGAAATTTGGCTTTTTTTAAGAAGTTACTGAAAGAATATAAGTACCCCCCACAATTTGCAAGGACAAATGCACTAACTGCGACGATTAAAGCGGATGCAACGGAGTTTGCTAAGGCATTGCTTAAAGCAGGAATAGATCCAAACGTAGCGACTTACAAGTCTCTTTCACATGTATTTTCGCTAGAGAATATAGATGGCCTTGATGAAAAAAAAGAAGAAAAAAGGCTTTTAGCTGTTTTCACTCAAAGCGATATTCAGAAAAAGTGTGATGAAATCAATAAGCAGCTAGTCGGAGGTAAACCGCTTCACCTTGCAGTGTTAAAAAATAATGTAAAAGTCGTAAGATTATTGTTGAAGTATGGTGCAGTTTTTAATGCTGAAACGGATAATGGAGAAACTCCATTCGATTACGCTGTTAGTCGGGGTGCTGATAAAGAAATCATATTAGAATTTTTGAAAAAAGGTCATAAAATTGATGAAAAGCTTGGAAAGAATCCCACAACAGGGTTGTTTCGTGCTTGTGATAGTCAAAATCTGGAATTAGTCAGGGTATTAATAGATCTGGGAGCAAATCCCTGTGTAGAGCATAAAAATCTAAAAACATCTCATGGAGAAATTCTTGAATTTCATTCGCCACTTATAGTAACTTTGGCGTGGAAAAATATGCTTATTCTAAATGAATTATTCAAGTGTCCTATTAAACAAAGTGATCTGGAATTGACTTATAAATATTGCAAGAAAGTCGGAATACAGATCCCTCCAATGTTTGTCGAAAAATATGTAGCTGTTTGTCTGGATGATCTGGAACAGGCAAAGCGCGCTCTTAATTTTGTGTTAGCTGAAAAATTGTATCAAGAAATTTTAACGATGACAGATGATAAAGAATTAAAGCACGAAATTCTCTATGAGTCAGCGCTTGTTGTGAAGGAAAAAGAGGTGGCGATTAGCCGCATGAATGCCTGCATTGCAATTCGTGAAGAATTAGCACGAGATCCAGTTAAGGCAGAGCGACTGAGACCACGGATAAATGAAGCGAAAATAAAGCTTGAATCAATTAAGGGCTCCATGGTCGCTCAGAGCGAAGCGAGCGAGGAGAATGCAGTTAGTTTCTCTCCTAGGATGGGTAGAAGTTAATGCAATATAAAAAATAAATACTGTGGGAGCAACAATGCCATCAAATCCATTACACTATTTGCTTGTACAACGTCCGAGAGAATCTGTTGAGAAAAAAG
>CAZAXX010000095.1:0-6425 GCA_964489265.1 uncultured Coxiellaceae bacterium | reverse complement strand
AACCTAGGTTAACGGAGTCAGAGTCCGCAGTCCTACCACTAGACGATCCCCCAACTAGAATCCTATCGCAAATGCTCAAATCGTTAATAAGCTATTGCCAGAACCATACGATATGAATCGCATGGTTCTGGCAAAGATAAAAAAATTAACGTTTAGAGAACTGTGCTCGTTTACGAGCGCCGTGTAATCCAACCTTCTTACGTTCAACTTCTCTCGCATCACGAGTTACGAATCCAGCTTTACGTAAAAGTTTGCGTATTGAATCTTCAGCATACGTGTCTGCACCAAGCGCACGTTCATACTGTAGTAATGCACGCGCAATACCATGACGAATTGCACCTGCTTGACCGCTTGCGCCACCGCCAGCAACAGTGATGGTAACATCAAAGTTATCCAGCAATTTAGTTACTTCTAGCGGTTGACGTACAATCATTCGAGATGTTGGACGGCCAAAATAATCGTCCAACGCATGTTTGTTAACTGTGATATTGCCTTTGCCTGGTTTCAGGTAAACACGAGCAGTCGATGTTTTGCGACGGCCGGTACCATAATAACGTTGCTGTTCTACTGCCATAATATTATTCCGTTCCAAGAAGATCTAATTTCTGCGGTTGTTGAGCTGCATGTTGATGTTCCGCACCAGCATATACCTTTAATTTACGGTACATAGCACGACCCAGCGGATTTTTTGGCAACATACCTTTGATTGCGATCTCAAGTACGCGCTCTGGTTTTTTCGCTAGAAGCTTTTCAAAGGTAACTTCTTTAATACCGCCTGGATAACCTGAATGGCTGTAATAAATCTTATCTTTGGCTTTGTTCCCAGTTACCTTAACCTGAGCTGCATTAATAACAACGATATAATCGCCAGTATCAACGTGCGGTGTATAAATAGGTTTATGCTTGCCACGCAGACGTTTTGCAATTTCACTCGCCAATCTGCCTAGCGTTTTACCTGCTGCATCAACAAGATACCAGTTATGGCTTGTTGTTTCATTTTTTGCGTTATAAGTTCTCATCTGACTCCTACTCCACTGGAGTAATACCAATATAAAAAACACCTAATTTAAAGGACGTCGAATTTTATAGCAATGCTTAGTAACAAGCAAGTCTATTGACCGATTTTTCCTTTTATTTTCCCAGCGATACAAGATTGGTAGTCAGCAGCAATGATCGTATTAATGCTGCACCAATAATAGGGTAACCAATTGTTTATATTTGAAATGGGCTGACTATTTGTGCCTACGCCATAGTATCCGATGTAAGCCGTTGCCAAACTACCTTTAGGCTGCAACAAACTCATCCCATCCAGCAGCTGACAATCTTTGCAGGCGGGTTGATAAGTCGCATTAAAATCATATTCCTCTTTGTCGCTCCACCCTTTCTGATTATTGAGTGGATTAAAATACGTTAAAAAATCCTCAAGTTTCAATGTAGTTGGAGAGTAACCAAAAATTTTAAATCCAGGGTTATTGCCAAAAACCGGACTAATTGCAGGCGTACCTGACACTGGAATTGCCTGGTTAACTATTTGTAAAAAATCCATATGAAAATGCCCAGACAGTATGCCTGAGATATTCCCCGTATATTGCTTAAGCATAGCTTGAAAGCGGGTTGAATATTCCGGTTTCCAAAGTTCGACAATGCCAAATGGTTTTTTTCTGAGAGAAGCAAACACATCCACTCCGGCAGGAATGTGCAGCATAATCAGCGCTTTCTTACCTTTTGCATTCGCATCCGCTAATTCTTTTGCTAGCCAATCTAATTCATTATTCGCAGCTTGACTCACATCACCTTTCGCCTTCGCCGAAAACAGGACTGAATTCATTACAATGAGACGCAGATTCACTTGATTCGGCACATCAACCGCATAATACCCACCTACAGGAAATGAGGCTTGGAATGCCGCTTGCGCATTTTTATCTTTGACTAATGAAGACCAGAGGTTTCCCATATCTTTATAAAACTGGCCATTGGGTTGTGAAACATAATCATCAACATAGGAATCGTTATTACCAACTGCCATAAAAACATTTTGATCTGGGAAAGTTTTACCAATTTCCCCTGTCAGAAAGGTTAAGGTTTTTTTCACAAACGCCTGATAACCTTCTGGCGATGTATCGCCTGAATACTTTGAATAATTCTGGAGGTAATCGTGTGCCAGGTAATCACCTAACACTACAATAAAATTCACATGCTTTTCTGTCGCCCGTTTGCTTGCTTCAGAAAGCGCTGACTTTAGGGAAGGGTAATTTGTATCTGTACCATAGCTCGCCGGTTTAACTTGAGACTTGCCTAACACAGATCCCCATTGATCAGCGGCGGTTTGTTGCAATGTTTTTACTAATGGACAGGGTATCTTATTATCGCAGGACTCGAATGGATTGAAATGAATATCACTCATACTAAGAAAATAGGATGTACTTTCAGTTTGAGGTCCAACAGCAAAAGCAAAAACAGGCTGTGCAACTATGAAAAACAAGAGCGAAACAATTCGAAAAATAACTTTCATCAACCAATCCCCAATTCATTTTTTTATAATTATAATTCTACACTATTTTGTTTATTCACAGCATGAAAACATCTCATTTTTCCCCGGAAATTCTAGGTTTTTTATATCACAAATTACAATACACCGAAAAAAGGCTCTATTTTTAGGGAAAAACAGCAAAAAACACAAGAAATTTGCGGTTTTTTGCATAAAAATACTCGCAAAATTGTAAAGATATGCTATTGTAACTCTTGCATCATTTTGACTTTTTTATTTGAGAGGAATCAACAATGGCTGCTAAAAAAGCTTCTGCCAAAACCAAAGGGAAAACAGTGAAGAAAAAAACAGTGAGAGCTGTTGCTGCAAAACCAGTTGCAAAGAAAATGCCAACTGTTAAAGATCCATTGACAAAAGGCGGTATAGTTAAAGCGCTCATGGACATGACCACTTTAGCTAAAAAAGATATTTCAGCCGTTCTAGATGGATTATCTACGTTAATCGAATTGCACGTTAAATCACGCGGACCTGGCAAATTCGTTATGCCTGGTTTAATTAAAATTTCCGTTGTGAAAAAACCTGCAACACCTGCTCGTAAAGGTAGAAACCCATTTACTGGCGAAGAAGTTATGTTCAAAGCTAAGCCTGCTCGTAGAGCAGTCAAAATTAGAGCTCTCAGAAAACTGAAAGATATGGCTCTATAAGATCCAAGTTATTTCATCTCACCCTCGGCTTTGGCTGAGGGTGATGATGCATTCCTCTCGGCACCTTCTAAATTCTCTAAAAAATTATTACGCTAACACTTACCATGGTCTGTTTACGTGGTTTGGCATTTTCTTTGTAGGGGCGGATCCCGGTATGTTTGTGACCGGGGTCCGCCCCTACGATGGCATGGTCGGTTCAGTTCACACAGTCTTATAAAAACCCTTTAAATTGCATATCCGCCGGATACTGCAACCAATTATCTGCCGGATAATGGTCATCCCCGGAAATAATATGAACTGAATAAGCATGTCTAGAACGAGCCGATCTATTTTCTTTACTCATATGCGGTAAATGTCCGTGCAGAATAACCAAGCTGCCGCGTGAGACTTCAAGAGGAATCATTTGTTCAAGTGGCCATGGTGTTTCATCATAAACATTGTGGCGTAATTCTCCGTTTTGATCGCGTACCATTCTGTTTTTCAACACACCTTGATGACCGCCTGGTATTGCCCATAAGCAACCATTTTCCAGAGTGGCATCTTCTAAGGCAAACCATAAACCAATCACAGGCTGCCCTTCCGTATAAAGATACGTGCTATCTTGATGACAATTTACTTCACCGCCAATATGTGGCTGTTTGCAAATATACATCGACTGCATCAATAACGGATTTTTAATTCCTAGCTCATCTGTGAGCTTAGCGATTTTATGCATGTGGCTGAAACAGTTAAAAACAGGGTCTAACTCATGCAATGCATGACCGATTTTATTAATCGATTTGGATTTTTCATATTTTAATTCGCCATGTTCATTGAAGGCACCTTCTTCAAAAAAGAAACGAATTTGATGACCTGACTCAATAAAATATTTATTACGCGTTTGAGCTTCATCACGCTCTTTGGTCGAAAAAATATTTTTATTTGAATTCGCATCGAAATTGTCAATTAACTGATTTGCTCTAGCCATCAGTAATTCACATATTTCGGTTGAAACAAAATCTTTAATGACTAAAAAACCATTGTCTGTGTAGTCTTGTTTTTGCTCGGGAGAAAGAACAGAAACGGTAGAGGATGAATTGATATGTTTATCTTCCATAATATTCATGATTTACTCTCCTTATAAAATCGGGATGCCAGCTAAAAGCGTCATTAGTATCTACACAAGTCTAAATTGTCATTCCCGCCTAAATTGTCATTCCCGCGAAGGCGGGAATCTATTTATTTCGCGTGTGGATTCCCGCCTTCGCGGGAATGACAGCTTTAAATTAACTAGCGAATTCTTCTTTGACAATCGAGGCAATTTGATCAGCTAATTGTTTCACCTGCGCTGCATTTTCACCTTCAACCATGACCCGCACTAAAGGTTCTGTTCCAGAGCGACGCAATAACACCCTGCCATTTTGGCCCAGCACTTTTTCAGCTTCAGACAACGCGGAAGAAATGCGTGAATTCAAACTAGGATCAAGATCGGGTTGTGAAACTTTAACATTGACTAAAACTTGCGGATAACGATGCAATCCTTTGCGCAATTCTGATAATGTTTTACCAGTATGTGAGATTGTCGATAAAACTTGTAGTGCGGTAATAATGCCATCGCCGGTGGTAATTGCATCAGAACAAATAATATGTCCGGAAGGTTCACCGCCTAAATGCCAATTTCGTTTAACTAATTCAGTCATGACATGTCGATCACCGACAGGAACGCGGGTAAAATCAACCCCCATCGCTCGGAGAGCAAGCTCAAACCCAAGGTTCGACATGACAGTACCAACTACTCCGCCTTTTAAAAGCCCCATTTCATGTCGGTGTTTTACGATGATATACAAAAGCTCATCACCATCTAAAACATTTCCCTCATGGTCAACCATAATAATTCTGTCAGCGTCACCATCTAACGCAATGCCAATATCTGCTTTTTCCTGTAAAACATGCTTCTTTAACTTGTCGACATTCGTCGCGCCACATTCAAAATTGATGTTGAGCCCATTAGGCTCAGTCCCTACTTCGACAACTTCCGCACCCAATTCAAGAAAAACATTCGGCGCAATGTGATAAGCAGCACCATTCGCACAATCAACCACAAGCTTCAAACCATTGAGCGTAATATGTGAACCTACTGTGCTTTTACAAAATTCAATATACCGTCCAGGCGCATCCACGATACGAATTGCTTTACCCAATTCCGCAGAATCAACCGTCGTCATCGTTTGTTCTAATTGTTCTTCAATTGCAATTTCTAATTCGTCTGGCAGCTTGGTGCCTTGTGCGGAAAAAAATTTGATGCCATTATCGTAATAAGGATTATGCGATGCGCTAATAACAATACCAGCCTGTGCGCGCAGTGTCCGAGTGAGATATGCAATCGCAGGCGTTGGCATCGGACCCAGTAAATGAATATCAACGCCAGCTGCAGCTAATCCAGCTTCTAATGCGGATTCAAACATGTAACCAGAAATACGCGTATCTTTGCCTATTAATACTTTTCCTGAACCTTGCCGTGCTAACACAGTCCCAACAGCCCAGCCCAGTTTCAAAATAAAATCAGGCGTGATTGGCCATATACCAACACGCCCGCGGATACCATCTGTACCAAAATACTTTCTTTGCGGCGAAATAACGGATGTAGGGTTATTCGTCATGTGCTGAACTGAGTCCTTCGCGATCTTCTCTTTTGATAACACGGTCACCCTCTGGTTCATTATCGATTTGTGGAGCAATGACTCCTTTGTTATTACTACCATCATGCCAATTAGATGTTTCACGAATTGGCTTACCAGACATGATATCTTCAATTTGGTCTGATCCTATCGTTTCATATTTGATAAGTGCTTCAGCCATGATATGCAGTCTTTCGAGGTTTTCTTTTAAAATTTGCTCTGCACGCTTGTAATTACGATCAATGATTTCATGTATTTCTTGATCGATAATACCAGATGTTTTTTCAGAAATTTCTTTATGACGCGCAACAGAATGTCCTAAAAATACTTCTTTTTCATCATCACCAAATGTGAGAGGGCCCAATCTATCAGACAGTCCCCACTTGGTTACCATACTTCTAGCAAGTTCAGTCGCCTTTTGAATGTCGTTAGAAGCACCCGTGGTCACTTTATTAGCCCCAAAAATAATGACCTCTGCAATACGACCGCCAAATAAACTGGAAATTTTGCTTTCCAAATGTTCTTTGCTGTAACTATATCGATCCGCTTCGGGTAAAAACATGGTGACACCCAATG
>CAZAXX010000094.1:0-6584 GCA_964489265.1 uncultured Coxiellaceae bacterium | reverse complement strand
TATGTTCCGGCTACCAACGATTTTTACCACTGTACGTACTCTATTTCCCTACACCACGCTCTTCCTATCTAGGGACAGGAAATTTTACTCTGGATCCCGCGGACAAGCCGCGGGACGTAGGGTGTAAAAAGTTGCGACATAGTTGATCCAGGTTTTTTTACTTCGCTAGCATGCAATCATGTATATAAATCAACAAGATAAATTAAAAATAAATATTTGCTATACTTATCATATAAGTAAATTAAAAATGAGGAGGACATTATGATGTTTGACAAAGAACCAAAACCAAAGAAAGAGCCTGAAGAAGATAAACTAGCTGAGAGTAAAAAACCTCTATTGGAAGGACAGCCTAACGAGTTTGATACGAGATATAATGAAGTCCAGCGAGCATATAGCAAAGACATAGATAGAGTGATGCTATTAAGAAACTCTGGTCAATGGAACCCTAAAAGTGACGAAGGAAAAGCATTTGAGAAAATAGAGAAAGACTGGATAGAGTTACAGAAACTTCATATGAAGTCGGCAGAGGGGCCAGGAAGCTACAATCCACCCGAGCACAAGCCTTCCGGCCGGCGTTAATTCGTTCTTAACGCCTGCCCTAATTTTTGTTTTAACACTTGCGTGCGCACTGGCGCCGCGACTTTAGCATTATAATTAAAATCAGCAAATTTATGCTGCGGCAATTGATAACCAAGTACCCGTTCGATTTTTTTTATCAAAACCAAATCTTCGTCTGTAATCAACGTAAATGCGTCACCTATTTTAGCGGCACGCCCTGTTCGACCAATGCGGTGCGTATAAATTTCAACAGTGCTTGGCATATCATAATTAATCACATGTGAAATACTCGTTACATCAATACCACGTGATGCAATATCGGTTGCAACCAGAATTTGTAATTTCCCTTCACGAAATTCAGTCATCGCGGCCATGCGTTTATTTTGCGATAAATTTCCCTGCAGTGAAGTCGCACGAAAACCAGCAGCTTGAAGTTTAGCCGCAACTTGTTTCGCTTTATGCTTAGTGCGTGTAAATACCAACACAGATTTAATGTCAGTTTGCTTTAAAATTTTAACCAGTAATTCTGTTTTCAACTGTTGCGTCACTGGAAACAACATTTGTTGCACGGATGCAGCAGGTGCGCTGTGACCAATTTCAACTTTGACCGGCTTCTGCAAAACTTCTTGCGCTAATTCATTAATTGCAGCGGGCATGGTAGCGGAAAATAATAAAGTTTGTTTTTTCTTCGGTAAATGCCGCAAAATTTTGCGGATACTTAAAAAGAAACCCATATCAAACATTTGATCGGCTTCATCCAACACTAACGTCGCGACTTGATCCAACGAAATAGTCCGTTGTTGAATATGATCCAGTAGCCGCCCAGGGCAGGCAACCACAATATCAACACCTTTTTTTAAATTATCAATTTGTGGATTGATGTTGACACCGCCATACAGCGTCATACTTTTCAAGCCAGTGCCTTTGCATAACTCAATCGTGGTGTCATGGATTTGTTGGGCTAATTCACGGGTAGGTGCAATGATCAAAGCGCGAATACCAGAACGCGCGCCTTGCAGTAATTTTTGTAAAATAGGCAAGGTAAACGCAGCTGTTTTACCTGTCCCGGTTTGCGCTAACCCCATGACATCACGACCAGCTAAAATAGCGGGTATGCTTTGTTCCTGAATGGGTGTTGGCTGGGTATATTTTAGGGTTTGGATATTCGTTAAAATACGCGGATCTAAATTAAATGACTCGAAGTTCAAAAAGGGTATTCCTGATTAATAATTGTAATGAATACAGAGTATAGCATGTTCAAAAGCTAGCCGATACTCTTTATTTGCTCAAAAATAAGGTTAGATTGACTGCATTTAGTGTTAATCTATGCCATTCATTTTAAACCACAAGTGACCTGCAAAC
This sequence comes from uncultured Coxiellaceae bacterium, assembly GCA_964489265.1. GTDB lineage: Bacteria > Pseudomonadota > Gammaproteobacteria > DSM-16500 > DSM-16500 > CAYRUP01. Next base: position 4,664 of record CAZAXX010000094.1, on the reverse strand, counting down.
ATGAATAAAACCTCTTTTACGTCTCTCCCGCTGTTGGCAGGGTTATTAGATAATCTTTCTTCGCTCGGCTATGAATCAATGACTCCCATTCAAATGGAAAGTTTACCGCTCATGCTCAAGGGGCTTGATGTGATTGCCCAAGCTAAAACCGGCAGCGGCAAGACAGCCGCGTTTGGATTGGCAGTATTGAATAAATTAAATGTAGAACAATTCGCCGTACAGACTTTAATTTTATGCCCAACGCGTGAGTTAGCAGAACAAGTCAGTCAAACACTACGTCGCTTGGCTCGTCTCATTCCCAATGTCAAAATTCTGAATTTATCCGGTGGAATTCCCATGAAACCACAGGTCGATTCATTACGCCATGGTGCACATATTATTGTTGGGACACCAGGCCGCGTGCAAAAACATTTAACCAATGAAAATTTATCATTAAAAAAATTAACAACCTTAGTGTTAGATGAAGCAGATAGAATGTTAGATATGGGATTTTTTGACGATATCAAAAATATTATTTCCATGTGTCCGCAGCGGAGACAAACCTTATTATTTTCTGCAACCTATCCGCCAGAAATAAAAAAACTTAGCAAACAATTCATGCAAAATCCCAAAGAAATTTCTGTTGAAACAGAGCATTCTTCGCATGCTATTGAGCAGTATTTTTATGAAGTGTCTAATCAGGCAAATAAATTTGCGCTATTAAAAACATTGCTACTGCATTTCAAACCAAGCTCATGTCTGATTTTTTGCAATACCAAACAACAAACAACTGAGTTGTCAGGCAGGCTTGCGGAAATAGGCTTTAGCGCACTTGCGTTAAATGGCGATATGGAACAAGCAGAGCGCGATCAAACGCTTATTCGATTTGTAAATCAAAGTTGTTCTATCCTGGTTGCAACCGATGTGGCGGCTCGTGGACTTGATATAAAAGAATTACCGGCTGTCATTAATTATGATTTAGCGTTTGAGCACGATGTCCATCTGCATCGCATTGGCCGCACTGGACGTGCAGGCTGCCAAGGTTTAGCGTTAAGCTTAACTACACCGGCTGATGCAGAACGTATTTTAGCAATCGAAGAAAATTTAAATTGTACTTTCAAGTGGGGCGATCGAGACGATTTATCAAAGAACAATGCAACTGTTTTTTTACCTGGCATGATTACCGTGTGTCTCGATGCTGGACGTAAAGATAAAATTCGGCCCGGCGATATTTTAGGTGCTCTCACTAAAGATGCGGGCTTACCCGCAGATGCGATTGGTAAAATCGACATTACACCGTTGTGTTCTTATGTTGCGATACATCGCAGTCAGGCGGACAAAGCATTTCTCTATTTGCAAAATGGCAAGTTAAAAGGCCGTAAAGTAAGTGTAAAAAGGCTACGCTAAACAATGGATAAAATCTTTATCTTCACAGATGCTGCGACTTCGGCAAAGATGAATATCTCAGTCGGAGTTTTTTTATGTCTGGGTGAGTTAAGTGAAACGAACATAGCAGAACAAGTTATTTATGAAACCTATGCATCTAAAAAATCAACTGAGTCAGAAATAAAAATTGCAATTGCTGCACTGACTTACGCGATATCATGCCAGCACAAGCTGTCATCTGTTGAGCTTTATACTGATTGTCAGAATCTTTGTGATTTATTAGGTAAGCGAAAAGAAAAGCTGCAACAAAATAATTTTATGACTCGATCAGGTAAGACACTGGCGCATGCCGCACTTTATCAAGAACTTTATCGAATTGCAGATCAATTGCAAATCACAGTTTTCAAAGTCAAAGGACATGCTGCAAAACGAGTTGGCTTGCCAGAGCGAATTTTTTCGATTATAGATAAACTCTGTCGTAAAAAATTACGCTCACTTACCAATTAAACAGTTGCTGTTGCCGTAGCCGCAGCAGGTAATTCTTCAACTTTATTTTTTTTATTTTTTGTAAAATGATCCACTGTCGCCGCACAAACTAAATCACCCCATACATTCGCCATCGTACGGAAACGATCAAGAATTCGATCGAATGGTAACAGTAACGCAATCGCTGACGTTGGTACATTCACACAGCGCAATACCATAATCATGGTCACTAAACCGCCTTCAGGAATTCCAGTCGCGCCCATGCCTGCTAAAATCGCGGCAAGAAACACGCCGATTTGTGAGAAAATTGAAAGATGCATTCCTAAAATTTGACAGAAAAATAAAGTGGACACCGCTTCATACATGGCAGTTCCAGCAAGATTGATGGTGGTAGCAAGTGGCAATACAAAACGTGCAACATCGTCATCAACATTTTGTTCTTTCGCGACAATAAAGGTAACGGGCAATGTTGCCATCGAACTGGATGTTGCAAATGCTGTAATCATCGCATTGGATGCAGATCCCACAAATTCTTTTGGTTTTTTTCGGAGAACAAATTTTACGATCGCAAGTTGCCATAAAATTTGTAAAAACAGTCCAAACAAAAATATCACGATAAATAAAAACATGCCTTTGACACTTTCAATTAATCTATTTTGTAATGCTGCTTCAGCAATTGCTGAGCCCAACAATGAAAATAAACCAATCGGCGTTAAATACATTAACCAGATAATCATTTTCACAAATACATTGCGCAAGCCGTTAAACAATGCCATGACGGGTTTTGCTGTTTCACCCACGGAAAGACAAGCAATTGCAAACACAATGCTAAAAAATACGATCGGCATAATTTCAAATTTTGCCGCAGCATCAATTATATTGGGTGGAAAGAGAGTCAATAAAAATGAAGAAAATTCAACTGGCTTTAATTCAGTAGGTGATGCATTTGCAAGAATAAAACTAGCTGGTATTCCAGCGCCTGGTTTAAATACATTTAATAAAACCAGACCAATCAATACAGCAAGCGACACACTCAGTAACACATAACCAATCGTGTAAAATCCAATGGATCCTAATCGTTTCACACCACCCATCGATGTAATGGCGCTCACCAGCGCACAGAAAATCAGGGGAAGTACAATTAATTTAAGCAGGTTGATAAACAGCGTACCTAACCAGCGTATCTTAAGCATGTGTTCAGGAAAAAAAATACCGCACACAATTCCCAACACAATACTTGCTAAAATCAACAGGAACATTTTGTTTTTCATGCTATCGAGTATCCATCAAAAAATTATTATTGTAGGTCTAGCATCCTGGCTCGATAAAATCCCTGAAGATATAATCTTGAACATTAATTGACCGATTTTAACGTAAATTTGCCAATTTTACAATCAGATCCGACATCGCATATATCCCATTGTATTAAAAGGATAATAATATTTTATGGGCATAAAACGCTGATCTTGCTATAGTACGATCCCTTAATTTCCTAATTATAAGAGTTCTTATGGCCCAATTTATTTATACAATGCAAGGCGTCGGCAAGGTCGTTCCGCCTAAGCGTGAAATCTTAAAAAATATTTGGTTATCCTTTTATCCCGGCGCCAAAATTGGTGTGTTAGGTTTAAATGGATCTGGTAAATCTTCATTATTGAAAATCATGGCGGGTGTTGATAAAGAATTTAATGGCGAAGCGCGTCCACAAGCTGATATCAAGATTGGTTATCTTTCTCAAGAGCCGCAGCTTGATCCTAAGAAAACTGTGCGTGGCAATATTGAAGAAGGGATGGGTGATGCGATTACATTGCTAAATCGTTTCAACGAAGTCAGCATGAAATTTGCAGACCCCATGAGCGATGATGAAATGAATAAACTGCTCGAAGAGCAGGGTGAATTGCAAACTAAAATTGATGCCGCCAATGGCTGGGAAGTTGAGCGTAAATTAGAAATTGCTGCGGATGCATTACGCTTGCCACCCTGGGATGCAGATGTTACAAAATTATCGGGCGGCGAACGAAGACGTGTTGCGTTATGTCGATTGCTATTATCAAAACCCGATATGTTATTACTGGATGAACCGACTAACCATTTAGATGCAGAAAGTGTTGCCTGGTTAGAACGATTTTTACAAGAATATTCTGGCACGGTTGTGGCTGTGACTCACGATCGTTATTTTCTGGATAATGCAGCTGGCTGGATTTTAGAATTAGATCGTGGACAAGGTATTCCATACGAAGGAAATTATTCTTCCTGGTTAGAACAAAAAGAAAAACGCCTTGAGCAGGAAGAGCGTCAAGAAACAGCGCATACCAAAGCGATGAAAGCCGAATTGGAATGGGTGCGCACCAATCCAAAAGGTCGTCATGCAAAAAGCAAAGCACGTATTGCGCGCTTCGAAGAATTAAGTTCGCAAGAATTTCAAAAACGCAATGAAACCCAAGAGCTTTACATTCCACCCGGTCCACGCTTAGGCGAGCTTGTCATTGAAGCAACTGACTTGAGCAAACGTTTTGATGATCGTGTCTTATTTGAAAATTTAAATTTCAGCATTCCGAAAGGCGCAATTGTTGGCATTATTGGCCCGAATGGCGCGGGTAAATCGACGCTGTTTAAAATACTCATGGGCATCGAAAATGCGGACAGTGGAAATGTTCGTCTGGGTGACACGGTTAAATTAGCGTATGTCGATCAAAGTCGTGATTCATTAAATGGCGCAAACACTGTGTGGCAAGAAATTTCGGGTGGTCTTGATATTATGACGATTGGAAATTATCAAACACCCTCACGTGCGTATGTCGGACGTTTCAATT
>CAZAXX010000093.1:0-6638 GCA_964489265.1 uncultured Coxiellaceae bacterium | reverse complement strand
TGGTTAAAGCCAAGACTGAATTACTTTCCACCGAAGTGAGTCATTTGGATATTAAGAAATTTGATTTTGTAAACTTAGTTGATGCGATGAGAGGAACTGCCTTTCAAGCGCGCAATATGGCGCGTGCTGCAGAAATTTATAATCTCATGCTAAGCGATAAAAAATGTGGAGTAATTTTGTGTCTTGCAGGATCGCTGATTAGTGCAGGCTTAAAGAAAGTTGTGATCGACATGATCGAAAACAACATGGTTGATGCAATTGTTTCAACCGGCGCTAACATCGTCGATCAAGACTTTTTCGAAGGTCTCGGCTTTAAACATTATCAAGGTTCCCCTCTTCTCGAAGACACTGAATTACAGGCGCTCGCGATCGATCGTATCTACGATACACTGATTGACGAAGATGATTTGCGTATTTGCGACAACACGATCGCTGAAATCGCAAATAGCCTGCCACCGGGTGCGTATTCCTCACGTGAATTCATTCAGGAAATGGGCCGTTATCTTGCAAAACATGGCAAGAACAAAGATTCCATCGTGTTGCGTGCGTTTGAACGCCATGTTCCGATTTTTGTTCCAGCATTCAGTGATTGCAGTGCCGGTTTTGGTTTGGTGATGCATCAAGTTCAACACCCAACCAAACATGTGAGCATTGATTCCGTCAAAGATTTTCGTGAATTAACCCAATTGAAAATCGCTGCGAAAGACACCGGTCTTTTGATGGTGGGCGGTGGTGTGCCAAAGAATTTCGCGCAAGATGTCGTTGTTGCGGCTGAATTACTGGGTGCGGAAGTGCCATTGCATAAATACGCAATACAGATCACGGTTGCGGATGAACGTGATGGTGGCTTGTCAGGTTCGACTTTGCGCGAAGCATGTTCATGGGGCAAGGTCTCTGTTGTGCATGAACAAATGGTATTTTGTGAAGCGACGATTGCTCTGCCAATGATTGTGGGCTATGCCTACGGCAAAGAAGCGTGGCGTACACGTACTGCGCGTGAGTACAGCAAATTTTTTGCTGATGATGCGGTAACGGCGACCGTTTAAAAATAATTTTGTGGGGGCGCCATGCTCCCACAAAACGTTATTGTCATGTCCAATCATACAGGGGCACGAACATGAGTGACTGGTCCATTCAGCAGGCCCGCGATATTTATCACGTCGCACAATGGAGCGATGGTTTTTTTGATATCGGCGAGCACGGCACATTAAAAGCATTTCCAAAAACATCACGTGATCCATCTAGCATTGATCTACATGAACTTGCGCAAACGATTAGCCAGTCTGGAATTTCATTTCCGGTTTTGGTGCGTTTTACCGATATTTTGCGTAAACGAATTCAAACGCTGCATGAATCCTTCGTAAAAGCGATCAAAGATCATGATTACCAGGGAGACTATATCAGCGCTTATCCTATCAAGGTAAATCAGCAACGACGTGTCGTCGAAACTATTTTGCAAAATGGGAAAGTGCATGTCGGAATCGAAACCGGCAGTAAACCGGAATTACTCGCGGCACTTGCAGTATCGCGTACACCGCATGCGGTGATTATTTGTAATGGTTATAAGGATCGTGAGTATATTCGTCTGGCGCTGATTGGTCAGCGCTTGGGACATCGCGTTCTGATTATTTTAGAAAAATTTTCTGAATTGCGTTTAGTGCTGGAAGAAAGTGAAAAATTAAATCTTGAACCGTATCTTGGCGTACGCGTGCGTTTGTCATCGATTGGTGAAGGCAAATGGCAAGATTCCGGCGGTGAAAAAGCGAAGTTTGGTTTTTCAGCACCACAGTTATTGCAAATGGTGGAATTGCTGCGCGCGAAAAATCGTTTGCATTTATTGCGGGTGATTCACTCGCATCTGGGTTCGCAAGTTGCAAATATTTCCGATATTCAGCGCGGCATGCATGAAGCGTCACGTTATTACGCGGCATTGCGTGAGCTAGGTGCACCGATTGATATGATCGATGTGGGTGGCGGTTTAGGCGTTGATTATGAAGGCACGCGTTCACGCAGTTTCTGTTCGATGAATTATAGTGTGCAAGAATACGCGAATAATATTGTTTACACTTTAATGGAAATTTGTCAGCAACATAACTTGCCGCATCCCAATATTATTACCGAATCTGGACGTGCGATTACCGCGCATCATGCGATGTTAATCACCAATGTGATTTCAACTGAGACTGCATGCGAAGTAGAAAATTTAGCGGCGCCAGAAGCAAATGCAAAACCCATTGTGCATAATCTCTGGAATAATTTGGCAACATTATCAGAAAGCACAGCGCTTGAAGTGTATCATGACGTTTGTCACTGGATGTCTGAAGCAAACACCATGTACATTCATGGTTTGATTGATTTGAAAGAGCGGGCGTATGCAGAACAAGTTTATTTTGCAACCTGTTTTAAATTGCGTGAAGTGTTAAAACCAGCTGCACGCGCACATCGTGAAGTGATCGATGAATTAAATGAAAAGCTCGCGCATAAATTCGTGTGTAATTTTTCTTTATTCCAGTCGTTACCCGATGCATGGGCCATCAATCAGGTTTTCCCTATCATGCCATTATCAGGGCTTGATCAACGTCCAACGCAACGCGGAATTTTGCATGATTTAACCTGCGATTCAGATGGTCGCATTGATATGTATGTCAATAATTATGGACTTGAAACAACCTTGCCATTGACACCGCCCAAGCCAGACGAGCCTTATTTATTAGGTATTTTCATGGTCGGTGCGTATCAGGAAATTCTGGGTGATTTGCATAATCTTTTTGGCGACACCAATTCGATTCATGTTGAATTGACCGACAATGGTCAATATAAATTAACGCATGCGATGGAAGGTGACACAGTCGAATCGATTTTGCGTTACGTTGATTTTGATAGCAAACAAATGTTGCTTTCGTATCAAACTCAGTTGCAGGAATCTAAATTATCCTTGGCTGAATGCGAAGAATTTTTAGCAGACTTAACGGTTGGGTTAACCGGTTATACTTATTTTGAGGATTAATGATGACGACGTTTAACCCGAATGCTGCAGCATCTGAAGACTCTGGAATTTTCGGTTTACCTTATTCAGTGGAAGAAGCGAAATTAGTTTTGGTGCCCGTGCCCTGGGAAGCAACAACTTCCTATGGTGGTGGCACCGCGAAAGGTCCAGAAGCGATTTGTAATGCGAGTAAACAAGTTGATTTGTTCGATCTCGAATTAGGTAATTTTTTTGAAGCGGGCATCGCGATGCTGGAAGAATCTCCTTCGCTACGCGAATGGAATGCGCACGCAAAAAAAGCGGCAGCAGAAAATGATGAAGCCACAGTGAATTCACACAGTGATAAAGTGAATCAGTATGTTTACGAAGAAACAAAAAAATTATTAGCGCAAGGAAAGTTAGTTGGCATCGTTGGGGGTGATCACTCGAGTCCTTTCGGCGCGATTCAAGCATTTTTAGAATATCATCCAAACATGAGTATTTTGCATTTTGATGCACATGCGGATTTACGTGCGGGTTTCGAAGGATTTCAGCATTCCCATGCATCGATCATGCATAATGTCATTGCAAAAACTTCATTAAATAAATTAGTGCAAATTGGTATTCGCGATTTTTGCGAAGATGAATTTCAATTTATCCAACAAAATAAATCACGCATCGTGACTTACTTTGATGCGCAAGTCATTGAAGAAAAAATGAATGGAAAAAGTTTCGCTGCATTGTGCGACGAAATTGTGAGTCATTTGTCAGATGAGGTTTATATTTCGTTTGATATTGATGGTTTGGATCCGCGATTTTGCCCGAACACAGGAACACCAGTGCCGGGTGGCTTGGATTACACGGAAGCGCTTTTTTTGCTGAAAAAAATTATTCGCTCAGGCAGGAAAATCATTGGTTTTGATTTGTGTGAAGTTTCTTTGGGAGAGTTGGATAACGTTTCCGAATGGGATGCGAATGTTGGGGCGCGTTTGCTTTATAAGTTGTGTGGGTATGTTTTGCGGGCGGACACATAGGTCCGCCCCTACGAAGCGTCAACTACGCAAAATGATAACTCAACCCAACCAACACAGACTGCGTAGTCACAGAAACAACCGGCGAGTCAGAGCCATAAATTTTTTGCCAGACATTGCTAGTGCCCGATGTACCAGTCTGTCCTGCCTGGGTGCGGGTACTCACATTGCCGAAGGTCGTGTAGGTGTAGTCAAACAGCACGCTTAATTGTTCGGTCATCAAATATTCTGCGCCAAGCCCAAGCCGTATCCCGGTATTATTTCCCGAATTTCTTGACCTCGCTGCTGCTTGCAGTGGCGTGAAGATTGGCGTGAATGATCCCTCATCTGTACCTTGTTGCGTCCACCGTGCGGAATCCGTTATCGTCAAATTATTAAAGAAAGATAAGCCTGCTCGTCCATACAAAAGAATATTTGGTTTTACTAAAAAGCCAGGTCGAATATCGATAAACAAATTGCTATTTGACAAAGAGACAGTGGTGTTTGTCGTTGCCGTAGCAGAAAGCGTTTGCGTCAATCGAAACGGTGGTGGGAAAAAAAGTGGGTAAGTTGCAGTATTGGAAAATAGTTTGGACGTGTGATCTCTGAATTCAGGTTCTTTCGAAAAATTACCACCGAGTTCCCCAGCGATAAACAATTTATCACTGACTAGTTGATATCCACCAAATATCCGTCCAGAAAAATTAGTTTGCTGCGTTGGCCCATTCGGTTTCCAATTGGGAAAAAGAGCCTCTGGTGTTTGATTATCGTTTGTTGCAAGAAGTCCATTCGTCCCATTCCAGTGTGCATTAGCAATATTTGCGCCCAGCATAGCTCCCGCATAAACACCACTTTGAAAATGAGCTGGTTGCGCAAACAGACAAGCGGGTAATAAAGCCGCAAGATAAATTGCATATTTAGAAATTGACATGATAATCCCTTATCATTAATAAAACTGAATTGATGATGCACGAGAATTGAATGGTAATCAAGAAGCTATCGATAGACTCTTACCCAATGCCCAGGGCGTAATCGCCATCTGTCACATAATCCATCTTCACTAAATGAAGTGCATACCCAGTATTCATGGATCCATAGCATGCGTGCACAACATGGTTGTGCGCAATAAACGGTTCTCGGCGAGTTAACCACAACACGTCTTTCAACGATCGTGGTATAAGCAAAAGCTTCGATTGAAAAAAATAATAATAAGACGCACAACGAAGTAGAAAGAAGATGTCGATGCAAAAAGAAAGATAACATAGATCCTCCTGTCTTATATAACAATTATAAAGCAATAATGAAGTCTAAGTTGAGTCGCAGGGTAAGTTCTTTGTATTCAATTAATTGCATGCTGAGTTTGACAAAATAGCGTTTTAAAATCATAATTAAAGTAGCTACATTTTGAAGCTACATGAGGTTTCGTATTATGCGCGCAACAAAAATGGTTGGTAAACGCGAATTTATTCAGCATACCAGTAAGTATCTTAAATGGGTTGATGAAGGGAAAGAGGTTGTCATTACCCATCACAACAAACCTGATTTTGTGCTGACAAAAGTGAAAGTCATGACGTTCAAACAGATGCGAGGTTCGGTTGATATTAAAGTGTTGGGAGATATCAATGAACCGGTTTTGCCAGGATATGATGAATGGTAGTATTAGATACGTGTGCTGTTCTTGAAGCTTGCAAAAAAGTGCCGGGCTTTTCGTTAAAAACATTAAAACAAATGGAAGCAGGCGCTTATCTGTTATCCATTTCATTTGCGGAAATTGCTTGCCAAATTAAACTTGGCAAACTCGAAATGAGTGTTTCGCCTCGCATGCTCTACAATGAATTTCGTCAGATAAAAAATCTCGAAATGATTGATATTGGTATTGATGAATGGTTGGATTCTATTGAACTGTCATGGGAAGAAAATAGAGATCCAGCTGATCGCATCATTACAGCTTTTGCTGCTAAAAAACAGGCTTCTATTGTGACGAGTGATAAAAAAATTAAAGCGTTTTATAAAAAAGTAATTTGGTAATTTGTAGGGCGGACCTACAGTTCTGTTTTTGTCGATACCCCAGGATTTTTCCATTATTGCTTAAAATAATGCCGTTTTGTTGCTGATATGATAGAGTGCTGTCCAATACAACAAGATGAGCACAATCTATGTCCAGGCCAAGAGATCCACAAATAGCTTTCTCGCGCGTATGCAATCGACTTGATCAAATGCAAGCTCCCACATGGGAAAAATTTGCTGAAATGAAAAGTTCGCACTTTGACTATAACACCAAAATAAACCTTGTACGTTCATTAGAGCAGTTGACATTACTGTTAGATGAAATGATAAGAAACAATGTATTTCCAAATAGTTATAATATTGGCGGCATCATAACTTGCTTACCAAGGGTTGGCGGGTATCAACATATCAAGTTTTTTTTTGAATTTGCTATAAAAAATGAATTAGCTAACACAATCGTTTGCAACAAATTAATCAGTATTGCCGGGAAAAACGGTGATTTAGCGTTTGCCAAAGTCGTATTTACAAAAGCTAAGGCGAACCAGATCGAATTGGATGTCATTACCTATACCAGTCTGATAGATGCAGCTGGAAAGAACCATGATTTACCGTTTGCCAAAGTCGTCTTTGCGGAAGCCAAGGCGCACCAGATTAAA
>CAZAXX010000092.1:0-6739 GCA_964489265.1 uncultured Coxiellaceae bacterium | reverse complement strand
ATAAAAAAAAAAGCAAACGGGGCAAAGCCCAATAATCAAACACGGTTTATAAAATTAAACTTTTTTTATTATGGCACTTGACCCCTTTTTTAACATGCTGGCATGACAGAATTATGCTGATTTAGATAGCTAAAGAAAAAGCTTACTTTTTTTGCGAAGAAAAAACGGGCACGCACGCGGTCACGGGCACGAAAAATCAGGGAGCTACGCAATAATGCCCAGCTCAACCTTTCCCAGTCGTATCCGGAATAATTTTCAGCGTCTCAGTATGCGTTAAATCAAGAAAAATCAAAATTGCCAATTGCTCACGTTCACGTAATTTTTCAAAACTGGCATCTTCAAAAAGCATTTTTGCATGCGGAATTAAAATATTTATTGAAATAAAATCCCGGATATTTTGCAGTGAATTTTCCCATTCCGGATTCTTGGCTAATTTCGTCATCGCCTGATCAATCGGTCCTTTTAATGTTGCAGACAAAAAGGTAATTAACCCCGCGTCTTCCTGTACCATTTTACCAACAAAATTTCGCGTTTCTTCATCATTTCCCCAGGTTTGCCAAGCATAAAGAATATCTAATAAACGTGGATGTTCAGCGAGCCTGCCGTTTTCCGCCCAATATAAAATTTTTGCTAGCGTTAAATTTTTCAATGTGTCTAACTGATCAGGCGTAAAATCACGTTGCTCGATCGGAATAAAAGTATCTTCCGCTTCAACATGTTCTTTGCTTTGTTCCTGAATTTCATAAATTAAAATATATAAACTCAGCATGGTTTTTTTAATGGCGTTACGAAAAATCTCGAAGCGTTCTTCTGCGGAGTCCAGACGACGAAACAGTTGATGTAATATTCGATGCACACGCATGGGTGTGCTGAAGCTCAAAGGACTACTGATTTTTTCAGGAAATAAATCAGCACTGTTTATCAATGCATCGACAACGTTACCAATATTTCGCTGCTCAATTTGATTGACTAAAGCGCTGTCTAACAAATCAAGAAACGGGAGAATTCGTTCATCTTTATTCAAGCGCAAAATGGCTTGCTCGAATAAAGCTTCATCATGCGTGAGTGATATAATAGCTTGAATTTCAGGCTGCGACATATAACTTGTCGGCAGAGACAATCTAAAATAAATATCAAAAACATCCGCACTGCAAATACGTTTGTTGCGACGCGCAAGATCTTCCGAATGATAAAAGGAAATATTAGCTTGATACAGGCGACGCAAATTGGGAAATAAGCGGATTAATAATTGCTGTAACATTTCGGTCGAAATAATTTGTGCGCGATTTATAATTTCATCGCAACGTAATTTATCTTCCATCAATTCTTCGCGATCTTCTTCAAAAACATTGCTAACAAAATCAGTGAATAAATCTTTGTTGTCGCGTAATCCTTCAAATACACCCGGCTCAAAAACAGAAAGGGCAACGATTGCAAAAAAATCAACGGGATTTACTAACTCTTGTACGTGCAAATAACTAAAACTCAACGTGTTCACATAATGCGTGATATCCCGACAATTATTAAAGAAATATTTTAAGGTTGAATAATAAAGATCGGCCCAGTACGCGTTATCCCACATTTTTTCCGGCGCAGTTTTGACAATTTGATACAGGCGGTCGAGTAGAATATTTTCTATATCCTGTTTGGAAATTTCAGGCACATCAAATGGAAGCTGAACAACTTTTTCGAGATAGGCCGCACCTTCGCCATCAAATTCATGATCCATGGCATGAATAACATGTTCTTTATCGATAGCTAATACATACACGGTATTAACATAATCACCCATGGATTTTGCAATTTGAAAAATTTGTTTAATTTCTCTGTTTTCAATGCGCGCAATATTATCGATAAAAATAATGATTTTATGTTTTTGCTTGCGCAGCAAATCATTTAGCTCGGCTTTAACTTGCGTGAGATCACGCCCGGATTCCCAACCATACGCTTCTTCTTTTGTGATGCGTGGCTTGGTTAACTTAACCATCAGTTTACGTTTCGCACGTAATGAGCGTGGGATGGGCAGATGAGTGAAAAAAGAAATATAGAGTTCTAGCAAATTAATAATTTTATCGGCGTTTTCCACATAAGGTGAGCGACGAATTTCAGAAGAAAGTCTGCGGAAAAAACTATAAATTAATTGATGTTGTCCCGAGTAACTCCAGGGACTGAAATTTAAAATAATGGGTTTTTCTTCATCCAGCATATTGCTGGATGCAAAATTAAGTTCTTCCAAGGTTAAGTTGATGAGCGAGGTTTTTCCCGTTCCCCAGCCACCATATAATCCAATGACAAAGCTGTCTGGATTGGTGTGATCTAAAATACAGCGAGCCAAATATTTCGCGAAAACGGATCGACCTAGTCGATCCTGTTCACTTTTCAGAATGGGACGGTCTGCGTCAAACACGATAGCTCGCTCCTTAGAACTTGCCACATCTCCATTATATCATTATTTTATCTACGGTTTTTTACTATGCACTGTAATAAAAACAATATGATTGCAACGCCAAAAGCAATGGCCGCATAGATAAAAAATGCCGAACGATAAATGGGTAACTGCGTTATTGATTCTTTCGCAGACTCCGGAATACTGGAAATTTTTGCGAGCAAACCGCCAAATTGTCCGCCGAAGCCGAGTGCCGCAAACCAAATTCCCATCATCATTCCCGTTAAGCGCGGCGGTGATAGCATCGTGACTGCGGATAAACCTATCGGTGATAATAACAATTCGCCAATCGTAATTAATAAATAGGATAAGACAATCCACAATGGATTCACCAAGTGATTTTCATTGGGAAAATAGGTGCTGATCGTCAATGTTAAAAATCCAAGTCCAACAAAAAAAATAGCTAAAATAAATTTAGAAAATGGCGTTGGATTTTTTTCACTACGATTGAGCGTTTGCCATGACCAAGCGAACAGCGGCCCAAGCAAAATAATGAATACACTTTCCAGCGTATAAAACCAAGTTGTCGGTACTTCAATTCCAAATATATGTTTATCAATCAGACGATCAATAAATAAGTTTGCCGAAAAAAATATTTGCCAGAACATCATCCAGAAAACAACGGAACTCATGATTAAAATGTTTAAGGTGATTAAGCGCTGACGATTGATAGCATCTTCACGAAACGCGAGCGTGAACATAAAAATTAATAAGAGGACACCGACACAAGGCAACAACCATTTGCCAAGGATACTGCTATGCAATACAACACTGAGACAGCCAATTGCGATGAGACAATAAAAAATAATGAAAGGTGACCGCAAAAACCAGGGTTTTGTTTTCAGCAAATGGTCGGTGGAGTAATGCATATCGCCGAATTTTATGCCGATTGCAAAAATGGCCACACCCACTAAAAGACCTATGCTTGCCAGTGCAAACACAGCATGCCAGCCAAAATAATTTTGAATGGTTCCCGATGCACCAGAGAGTAAAACACCGAGATTAATGCCGATATAAAAAATGGTGAAACCACTGTCACGAGTAGTATCACCCGGTGCGTAGAGTGCGCCGAGCAAACTTGAGATATTCGGTTTAAATAAACCATTCCCGACCACGACAGTTGCAAGCCCAAAATAAAATACCGCGGGTGAAAGAGTCGCGAGAGTCGCATAACCCGCACTTAAAAAAATACCGCCTAACACGATGGATGTTTTAAATCCCAAAAGCCGGTCGGCGATGTAACCACCAATCATGGGTGCGATATAGGCGAGTGACGTAAACATGCCAGCGATCGTGTAACATTGATCATCGGTGAAACCATAGGCTTTGGTCATGTACAAAACCAGCATGCCTTGCACGAGATAAAAGCCAAAGCGTTCCCACATTTCTGTTAAAAATAAAAAAGGAAGCGCTTTGGGGTAGCGTCTAGTTGGTGTCATTTAGGGTACCTCTATATTAATTTATAAAATGAACAAAATTGCTGCTTAGAAAGCCTTCCCCCTGCGTGGGAAGGCTTTCTAAGCGGAATGGCGTGAAGGATTCTCAACCTACCAACCCACTATGCCGCAACAACGCATCAATACTCGGCTCACGCCCACGAAACGCGACAAATAAATCCATAGGCTCCCGCACACCACCTTGCTCTAAAATATTTTTTAAAAAAGCATGCCCCGATGCAGAATCAAAAATGCCATGTTCTTCAAAACGCGAAAATGCATCACTAGATAACACTTCCGCCCATTTATAACTGTAATAACCTGCAGCATAACCACCTGCAAAAATATGCGAAAAACTATGCTGAAAACGATTATATTTCGGTGTCGGCACCACAGAAACCTGGTTGCGTACTTCATCTAACATAGCTTGCACTTGCGGTCCATTGTTCGGATCAAATTCTAAATGCAAACGAAAATCAAACAGCGAAAATTCAAGTTGGCGCAACATATGCATGCCAGCTTCAAAGTTTTTGGCTGCCAATAATTTTTTAAAAAGTGAGTGAGGTAACGGTTCACCCGTTGTTTCATGCGCAGAAATAAGCGCTAACGCTTCTTCATCCCAACACCAGTGCTCAAAGAACTGACTTGGAAATTCAACAGCATCCCATGGCACACCATTAATTCCTGATAAAGATGAATATTCTACTTGCGTCAACAAATGATGCAGACAATGGCCGAATTCATGAAAAACAGTTTGCACTTCATCATGGGTTAATAGTGCAGGTTTATCGCCAACCGGACGCGAAAAATTACACGTTAAGAATGCAACAGGATATTGTAATGTGTTGTCCGGCAAACGTTGCCGAATGCGACATTCATCCATCCATGCGCCATCACGTTTGTGCGGACGTGCAAACAAATCCGTATAAAAATAACCACGCAAATTATTTTCTCTGTCATACACTTCAAAAAATTTAACTTGAGGATGCCACACATCGACGCCCGTGCGTTCTTTAATTTTGATACCAAATAAACGACCCATGACGGTGAACATGCCATTTAAAACTTTATCGACAGGAAAATACGCGCGTAATTCTTCTTGCGATACAGCGTATTTTTCTATGCGTAATTTTTCTGCGTAATACGCCAAATCCCATGCGGCCAACTCAGTGATACCATCGAGTGATTTTGCAAATTCGGTGAGTTCTTGCATTTCCTGCACCGCAAACGCTTTGGATTTTTCTACCAGATCATTTAAAAAAGCTAACACCTGTTCCGGTTTCTTAGCCATTTTCGTTGCCAGCGAATATGCAGCAAAATTAGGAAACCCCAGTAAATTAGCCATTTTTTGCCGTAATTTCACGATGTCTTCCATGATACTGGTATTGTCAAAACGACCCGCATCGGGTCCAAGCTCAGATGCACGCGTAGAATAAGCTTCATGGATTGTTTGGCGCAGTTCACGATTTTCCAAATATTTTATGACACTGGAATAACAGGGGTAATCTAACGTCAACACCCAGCCAGTTTTTCCTTGCTGTTTTGCGGTATCTTCTGCCATATGCAGCGCTTGTTCTGGCAAACCTTTTAAAAGATTTACATCGGTTATATGCATGGACCAAGCATGCGTCGCATCCAATATATTTTCGCTAAACTGCGTGCAGAGTTTGCTGAGTTGCATTTGCATTTCAGTGAAACGTATTTTATCTTCTTTCGATAAGCTAACACCCGCCAAACGAAAATCCCGTAAATCATTTTCAATGGCTTTTTGTTGGGTTGGATTGAATCCCTTAAATTCAGGGCTTTCTGCAATGGATTTGATGGCCAGATATAAATTTTCGTTTTGCATCATCGCAGTTTGATATTCAGTGAGCAGCGGCAAGCAAGCATTATAAACGGCGCGCAATGCATCTGATTCCATGACGCTATGCAAATGCGACACAGGCGACCACATTTTGTTAAGACGGTTATCCATTTGCTCCAGGGGCAGCATGAGGTTGTTCCAGTTGGCGGTTGCTGGGCTGGCTAATAAATCTTGCAATTCTGCCTGATTCTGCTGGATGATTTGTTTTAAAGTAGGTTCGATTTTTTCAGGTAAAATGGCTTTAAAAACAGGTAATGGTGCTTGGTTTAATACGGGATTTTCCATGTGCAATGACCTTTGTTGTTTTAACATAGCCCGACATTATATATAATTCCCGATTCATTTAATGTAGGTGCCCATGAAAAAAAATAATTACGATGTCAAAACATTGCAAGGCATGATTGCCACATTACAAGCCTTTTGGGCAGAGCAAGGCTGCGTGATCGTGCAGCCATTTGATATGGAAGTCGGTGCCGGGACTTTTCATCCAGCGACGTTTTTACGCGCGATAGGGCCTGAGCCCTGGCGTGCTGCCTATGCACAGCCGAGTCGTCGACCTTCCGATGGTCGTTATGGCGAAAATCCCAACCGGGTTCAACATTATTATCAATTTCAAGTCGTATTGAAGCCTTCTCCTGCCAATATCCAAGAGATTTACCTCGATTCACTGCGTGCGTTAGGCGTTGATCCGCTGGTGGATGACATTCGTTTTGTTGAAGATAATTGGGAAGCGCCAACCCTGGGTGCCTGGGGGCTTGGTTGGGAAGTGTGGTTAAACGGCATGGAAGTGACGCAATTTACCTATTTTCAGCAAGTCGGTGGCTTGGAATGCAGACCCGTCACAGGCGAAATTACCTATGGTCTGGAGCGATTGGCAATGCCTTTGCAGGGAATTGCGAATATTTATGATTTGGTTTGGTGCAAAACAGACAACGGTGTCGTGACGTATGGCGATGTGTTTCATCAAAATGAAGTCGAAATGTCGAAATCGGA
>CAZAXX010000091.1:5335-6873 GCA_964489265.1 uncultured Coxiellaceae bacterium | reverse complement strand
CTATGTGTCCGCCCTGACTTTGCAATTAAGGCTGCAAGGGCGGACACATAGGTCCGCCCCTACAGTTAGAGATGAAATCTCATCCCCTTTCTTGTGGCAAAGAGTCTTCTCTTTTTTCAGGGTAGAAGTCATCAGGCATGCTTGCTAATATTTCGAATGCTTGTTTCAAGCTGCTAGGTTCTTCAGGTAATCTCGGGGTTTGAGCGTTGCCGGATTTCATGAGTAATCTCCACGACGATGTATAGGACCGATCTTTTTATTAACACTTAACACTTAACACTTAACACTAAACCTCTCACCATCATCCAACCGCATCGCAGTTAAACAATAACCCCACACACAACCCGTATCCAGTGCATAAACATTCGGTGTGTTAGTCACGCCACCCAATGCTGCCCAATGGCCAAAAATAATTTTTAAATTTGCATTCGCGCGGTTAGCCAGTTGAAACCAGGGAGTCAGTCGCGTGTCTTTGATTGTCATATTTTCTTTAGTCTTCAATTCAAGACTGCCATCAGCATGACAAAAACGAACGCGAGTTAAATAATTGGTGATGCAACGCAGTCGATCCCAACCTTGCAATGATTCATCCCAGGCAGAAGGTTCATTGCCATACATATTTAGAAAAAAATCACGACATTGATCACTCTGTAAAATCGTTTCCACTTCATTTGCTAAACGTAACGCAGTGTTTAAATCCCAGCTCTGAGCAAGTCCCGCATGCACCATTGTGAAACCGGATGTTTTATCATGATGCAGTAACGGTTGTTGCAACAACCAGTGAACTAATTCATCGCGATCCGGTGCGGTTAAAAAAGGTTGTAGCGTATCATCGGTCTGACCTTTATGCGCGTTGTGCACGCAAGCGAGTAAATGCAAATCATGATTGCCAAGCACGATTTGTTGATTTTTTCCGAGGTTTTTAATAAAGCGAACTGTTTCAAGTGATTGTTGACCGCGATTCACCAAGTCACCGGTAAACCACAAACTATCGCGACTACTGTCGAATTGAATTTCACGCAATAAATTTTCCAGCGCAAAAAAACAACCTTGAATATCACCGATCGCGTAAATTGTCATCGTGAGATACCAGCAAATTACTCAATTTAACATATTCACTTAAACTCAATTGTTCCGGACGCAGTTGTGAATCGATGTGTACGTTTTCCCAATTTTCATCACTCACAATATTGCGTAAACAATTCCGCAATGTTTTGCGTCTGTGTGAAAATGCAGTTTTAACTAAATTAGCGAAGTGTTCATAATCTTCGGCATGATTTGGAAATTCGCGATGTGGTATCAAGCGCACAATACTGGAATCCACTTGCGGTGGTGGATTAAATGCTTGCGGTTCAACATGAAATAAGGATGTGACGCGGCAATGATATTGCACCATGATGCTGAGTCGTCCATACGCAGATGTTCCAGGGCGCGCCGCCATGCGATCGACGACTTCTTTTTGTAACATAAAATGCATATCTGCGATGTGCTCTGCATATTGCAGTAAATGAAAAATTAATGGCGTGGAAATGTTATAG
>CAZAXX010000091.1:0-5325 GCA_964489265.1 uncultured Coxiellaceae bacterium | reverse complement strand
TATAGGGTAAATTTCCAATTAAGCGCAATTGTTTTGAATCCGTGACAAGACTGCCAAAATCAAACTCCAACGCATCAGCTTGATGAATGGTGAGTTCACCTTTTTCAGCGCAACGCGATTTGAGTTGCGGAATTAAATCACGATCCAGTTCAACGACATCCATTTTGCCAATTCGTTTCAACACGGGTAATGTCAGCGCGCCTTGGCCAGGGCCAATTTCCACGATGTGTTGTTCGGGTGTCGGCATGATGGCATCAACAATGCGCTGGATAATTTGTTTGTCTTGGAGAAAATGTTGGCCGAAGCGTTTGCGTGCGATATGCATAAAATACCTGTAGGGCGGACTTATGTAAGAAAAAATTGTCATTCCCGCGAAGGCGGGAATCTATTAACCATGGATCCCCGCCTTCGCGGGGATGACAATTCTAGCTTGCTGCTCAAAGATGGAAATCTAATTTTCTTCCATCGTCTTATTAGCAGGATTAAATCCATTTTTAGCCGCAAGCTGGAACAATTGATTTGCTTTTGCTTTATCAACCGGCGTGCCAACACCATTTGCATACATCAAGCCTAGATTGTATTGCGCACTAGCTAAACCATGGTCCGCTGCTTTTTGATACCATTCGATTGCTGTCGGATAACTTTGTGTGACATTTTTTCCAGCGGCATACATAAAGCCTAACTGATTTTCAGCGTAAGCATTGCCTTGTGCTGCTGCTTTCTCAAACCATGACATGGCTTGTGCATAATCTTGTGATGTACCCTGACCTAATAAATAACGCACACCTAAACTATATTGCGCATCAGAATTCCCTTGTTTTGCAGCGCGCTCAAACCATTGCGCAGATGCATTATAATCTTTTGGCACGCCATGACCGGTGCGATACATGTATCCCAGTGCGTATTGCGCTTTCGCATTACCTTGTTGCGCTGAACCACGATAATATTGCACTGCCTGATTATAGTCGCGAGAGACACCTAAGCCTTTCGCATACTGATTACCTTTTTGATATAACTCATCAGGATTACCTTTCGCTGCTGGTAAACCTGCGTCACTAATCGTCGTATTCGACATATTTGATGCGCAACTCATGCTAAGCATGCAAAGGCCAATGATCGTCAGTTTTTTCATATCCATAGCGGGCTCCTTTATTAAGTAGTCATCCGGGGCTTTGTCATCCTGAACGAAGTGAAGGATCTCCTTATATATGGAGATCCTTCGCTACGCTCAGGATGACAGGAATAGTCCCTAAGTTTACCATGCAGGTATTGCCTGGTCGTTAAAAATCTTTTTCGCCGCATTTAATACTTCATCAGATTGAAATGCGGAAACCAATTGCTTCATGCGCGGATCATTCTGTGAGTCGCTGCGAATCACAATAATATTAGCATAAGGCGAATCTGGCCCTTCATGGAAAATAGCATCTGTCATGGGCGATAATCCAGATGGGATTGCATAATTGGTATTGATTACAGCGGCGGTCACATCAGGCAAACTACGCGCCAATTGTGCCGCATCTAATTCTTTAAACACGAGCTTTTTGGGATTTTTTTCAATGTCGTTTGGTGTTGCAAATAAACCTGCCGCTGCCTTCAAGTGAATGAGCCCTGCTTTTTGCAATAAAAGTAATGCACGACCTTCGTTGCTCGGATCATTTGGAATGGCGATGATGGCGCCGTCCGAAATATCTTGCGGTGCTTTTACTTTGTTTGAATAAATTCCCATGGGATAAACAAACGTTTTGCCAATGGCAATCAATTTGTATTGGCGGTCTTTGATTTGTTGATCGAGATAAGGTTGATGCTGGAACATATTTGCTTGAATGCTGCCGTCATTTAATGCGGCATTCGGTTGAATGTAATCGGTGAATTCAATAATCTCAAGATCCAGATTATATTTGTTTTTTGCGACTTGTTGCGCGACTTCCATTAGCTCAGTTTCAGGCCCCGCGATGGTGCCAATTTTTAATGTATTTTTATCATGCGAGCTACAGGCTGCCAGCAAAAAAACGCATGTCGCGATAAGAATATTTTTTAATTTTTTCAACATAAACGCTAACCTCTAGAATGTGCAAATCGTTTTGCGATTCTATCACCAAAATATTGAATTGACTGCACGAAAATAATCATAATCACGATCGTGATTAGCATGATGCCAAGGTCGAAACGCTGATAACCATAACGAATTGCCAAGTCACCCAAACCACCACCACCGACCGCCCCTGCCATCGCAGAATAACCAATTAAACTAATGATTGTTAAGGTCAGTCCATTCACAATCCCAGGCAACGCTTCCGGTATCAGAACTTTCACAATGATTTGCCAGGCGGATGCACCCATTGCGGTTGCGGCTTCAATCAATCCTTTATTGACTTCAAGCAATGCATTTTCCACAACACGCGCTAAAAAAGGCATGGCGCATAAAGCAAGTGGTACGATGGCTGCATTCGTGCCGATAGAAGAGCCGATGATCAAACGCGTGAATGGAATGACTGCAATCATCAAAATCACAAAAGGAATTGAGCGCGTCATATTGACGATGGCCGAAAGCGTTTGATGCACTATGGGCGCTGGTAAAATATGATTTTTACGTGTGACATATAAAATAGTCCCGAGCGGCAAGCCAACCAAAATCGCAACGAGACTTGCAACACACACCATATAAATCGTTTCTAATGTTGCATTAAATAAAAGGGATAATATCATTTGGGACATAACCCAGTACCTCGACTTGAACGCCTAATTGTTCTAAATGTTGAATGCCTGCAGCGAGTTTGGTTTTATCACCATCGATCGCAAGAATCATGATGCCCATCGCATGTTTTTTTATATATTCCACATTCGCCTGTAAAATGTTGATGCGTAAATTAAATTGATTTAAGAGTTGCGCCATCACCGGTTGTGTTGCGGTACCGCCAAAAAACCAGAGTCGTAACACGGGATGTGAATTGGGTTCTTCTTTTTTTAATACGTGTTCCGCGATCGCGCTAGGTAATGATTGTTGTAATGAAGAAATAATAAATTTTTTTGCGCTGGGAGTTTTGGGATGCGAAAAAAATTCGCCGACTTCATTTTCTTCAATCATTTTTCCGTGTTCTAAAATAGCAACCCGATCACAGCACGCTTTAATAACAGACATTTCATGCGTGATGAGTAAAATCGTAATGTTCAGTGTGTCACGAATATTTTTTAATAATTCTAAAATATGTTGGGTTGTTTCAGGATCGAGTGCAGAAGTCGCTTCATCTGATAATAACACGTGTGGTTTTGACGCCAGTGCACGAGCGATTGCGACACGCTGTTTTTGTCCGCCACTCAGTTGTGCTGGATAATTATTTTTTTTTGCAACAAGTCCAGTCAGTTCGAGCAAAGGGTTAATCGTCTCATCAATGGCTTTGCGAGTCATGCCGGACAACTCGAGTGGCAGAGCAATGTTTTGATAAACCGTGCGCGAATTCAATAAATTAAAATGCTGAAAAATCATGCCGATTTTTCTGCGCGCCATTCTGAGCGCGTGAGGCGATAATGTCGTTAATTCTTCCTGATCGACGATCACTTTTCCGGTCGTTGGTTTTTCTAATAAATTGACGCAACGGATCAACGTACTTTTGCCAGCACCGCTTTGGCCGATAATGCCATAGATTTCACCTGGTTTGACCGAGAGGTTGATATCCTGTAATGCGGTGACTGAACCTTGTGACGTTATATAATTTTTACTGATCTGTTCTAGTGTAATCATATTTTGCAGTATAATCCTCGCGACTGTTAAATGTGTAGATTTTTCTCTGGAGCCAGCACGTGATTTCTCCTTTATTAACCGATTTATACCAATTAACCATGGCTTATGGCTATTGGAAATTAGGCATCCATGAACGCGAAGCGGTTTTTCACCAGATTTTTCGCAAACAGCCGTTTCATGGAAATTATTCTGTGGTGTGCGGTCTTGCGACCGTGGTGGAATTTCTACAAAACTGGCGTTTTGCGGAAGATGATTTAAATTATTTGAGCGGGTTACGTGCATTCGATGACGGGCTATTGTTTAGTAATGAATTTTTGGATTATCTCAAAAATTTGCGCTTTTCCTGCGATATTGATGCGATTTCAGAAGGCACCGTGGTTTTTCCACATGAGCCTTTGTTACGGATCAAAGGACCTTTGCTACAAGGTCAGCTGCTTGAGTCGACTTTGTTAAATATCATTAATTTTCAAACATTAATTGCGACCAAGGCTTCCCGTGTTTGCATGGCAGCACAAGGTCAATCCGTTTTAGAATTCGGCTTGCGACGCGCACAAGGCCCTGATGGAGCATTATCTGCGAGTCGTGCGGCTTTTATCGGTGGTTGCGCCGCCACATCCAATGTGTTGGCGGGTAAATTGTATGGAATTCCTGTGTCAGGAACGCACGCGCACAGTTGGGTGACGGCATTTTCTGATGAAATGAGCGCATTTACTGCCTATGCCAAAGTCATGCCGCACAATTGCACGTTATTGGTCGATACTTACAATACGGTGCAAGGTGTCAAACACGCGATTGAGGTCGGGAAAAAATTACGAAGTGAAGGTGCAGAATTACGCGCAATTCGCCTGGATTCCGGCGATATGGCAGCGTTAAGCATCAAGGCGCGCCAACTGCTTGATGAAGCAGGTTTTCAGCAGACACAAATCATTGCGAGCAATAGTTTAGATGAATATGTGATTGCAGATTTAAAAGAAAAAGGCGCCAAAATTTCTGTCTGGGGTGTCGGTACGAATTTGACAACAGCCCATGATCACCCTGCTTTGGACGGTGTTTATAAATTAACGGCTTTACGTGATGAAAGTGGTAAATGGGAATATAAATTAAAACTCTCGGAACAGGCTGTCAAAGTCTCCAATCCCGGTGTGCATCAAGTCCGCCGTTTTTTGCATGGGACAAAGCCCATGCTGGATGTTATTTACGATGTAGAGCTGGGCATTCCAGAAAATGGCCCTAGCCTAATTTCCCTGGGAACGCCGCACAGCACGCAGCAAATCGAAGGGTTTGATAACTATATTGATTTATTGCAACCGATCTTTCGACAAGGTAAATTAATCGCCCCGTTGCCATCGATTCAGAAAACGCGAAATTATGCGGCCGAGCAAGTGACGCAATTTTTAGAGGCGCAGCATAACTCGCCTTATCCTGTTGGTTTAGAAAGTCATTTGCATGATTTAAAGCAGCAGTTGATTGCTAGGGTCCGCTGACAATTGGTTTGTGGAGTTTAAAAAGTGGGGAATCGAGACAAAATGGGCGGAAATTTGAGGCGAATAGCAGGGCTATTTAACGAAAATTTCCGTCCATTTTGG
>CAZAXX010000090.1:0-6941 GCA_964489265.1 uncultured Coxiellaceae bacterium | reverse complement strand
TATGCAGGCTTAGACCCTGATGTCATTCTCGATGCGATTGAAAGTGTCGGCTTTCGTTGTTCGGGTAGTTTGCTCGCATTAAACAGTTATGAAAATCGCGTCTATCAAATTGGCATTGATGATGCAGAACCCATTATTGCGAAATTTTATCGCCCGGGACGCTGGAGCAAT
Source organism: uncultured Coxiellaceae bacterium (assembly GCA_964489265.1). Classification (GTDB taxonomy): domain Bacteria; phylum Pseudomonadota; class Gammaproteobacteria; order DSM-16500; family DSM-16500; genus CAYRUP01. The sequence continues at coordinate 6,770 of CAZAXX010000090.1, read as the reverse complement.
GACGCTATTCTTGAAGAACATGAATTTGCAGCCGAATTACTTTCGCATGAAATTCCAGTCGTGGCACCCTTAGTCACTCAGGAAAAAACACTGCATTTGTTTCATGATTTTCGTTTCGCACTTTTTCCACGTCAAGGTGGTCGCGCATTGGAATTGGATAATTTAGACCAACTTGCCTGGATGGGACGCTTCATTGGTCGTTTGCACGCAATTGGTGCCTGCAAACCATTTTCTCATCGAACCACATTGGGTGTCACACAATATGGAATTCATCCCTATCATTATTTAATTGAGCATGATTTTATTCCCGCTTATTTAAAAAATAATTTTTGTCAAACAACTGAAACTGTCTTAAAACTTGTTGAAGAATGTTTTAAAGAAGTGGGTCAAATCAAACACATTCGCTTACATGGTGATTGTCATACGGGAAATGTGTTATGGAAAGAAACCGGACCGCATATTGTTGATTTGGATGATTGTATGCTGGGACCTGCAATTCAAGATATCTGGATGTTGTTATCCGGCGACCAATATCAGATGAATGTGCAACTGGATTTTATTTTAGATGGCTATTGTGAATTTCATGATTTCAATTTTCGTGAACTACGTTTGATTGAAGCATTGCGTACATTGCGTATGTTACATTATTCCGCGTGGCTCGCAAAACGTTGGGAAGATCCTGCATTTCCATTCAACTTTCCGTGGTTTAACACCGCGCAGTATTGGCAAGAACAATTGAATAATTTGAATGAGCAAATTAATTTATTAAATCGGGCAGACCCTTAGGTCTACCCGAATTTCGTTATTAGCAATGACTGATATCGATACCAACATTCTGCATTGCATCAGCAACTGCAGTCATATCGTATTTATAATCTTTCGTTGCACTAACCACACCACAAGCTGCTTCAGCAAAGGTAGTCGATGATGTCCAATAGTGACTATTTGCTTGGACCATCACATCAAACGCTTTACGAGTATCCCAACCTTTTGCTGTCGCTGAACCCAATAAATAAAAGACTTTATTGAAAATACCGCTAGTGTAATGAACATTCAGCGTATCTTTATAGTCTTTCATGTTTGCAATTGACTTATTATCTTTGGTCGGATCATCCATATAACGCAGCGCGCCCGATCCTTTCACAATTTCAGGACCAATTTGCCAAGAATTTTTTCCAGTCGAATAAAATTCAGCTGCTTGTGCAGCCATATCTGAAAATGATTCATTCAAACCGCCAGATTGTTTTTGATAAACTAAATTGGAATGTTGTGCAGTGAAACCATGACTAATTTCATGTGCACCAACACCTAATGAAGTTAATGGATAAAACATCGTAGCGCCGTCACCAAAGTACATTTCGCTATTTCTGCTAATGAACATTGCATTATCCAACGGTTGTCCGAATAAAGTGCGTGCATGCACATTCATTTTCAACACCATCGCTTTACCATCTTTTGATAATGCAGGAATGTTATACCATTTTTGATACATGTCTTGAATCACTTGACCGATATACAATGCATCATTTGCTGGAGAATATGCGCCATTCAAGCCATCTTGATCTGCGTCCCAGTAAAGTTTTGCGTGTTCACCATCTTGTTTAACGCATTTAAATGTCTCAACAGGCGCTTCAAAAATTCTAAATGTTCTGTGCGCATCCATGACGATGACGCCATCATTTTGCATAGAGCAAAGATTTTTTGCAGCATTACGTTCAACAGTCAACGCAGGATAATCGCCTTGCGCACCATCATAAACAAATTTTCCCATTTTTGGATTGCCGCCAAAACCACCGGCTTGTACAGCATCCAGTGTTTGCACATCATTCCAATTTTCATAACTTGCTAATGTTTTAGCATCCAGAATATAAGTTGGTATTGCAGGCGTGCCATCGGTTGCTGCTGACATGAAGCTCACTAAAAATGCCCAGTGTGCTTTATTATTTTTATCAACATAAACCATTAAATTCTTTTTCGCATCATCAACCTGTTTCATTCCGGTTTCGTTCTGATACAAATTGATGGCTTGTTGTAATGCTCGATCTGCTTGAGCAGGTGTAAATACAAAAGCAGGTGTATTGGCTAAATCTTTATTTAATCCTTTATAAATTATTCCATTCATTGTTTTTGCTGAGGCAAAACGCGTTGAATTATTTTTTGCAATGTGTGTCACTGCATCGGCACCCCACACTGGATAACCGGAATAATTTTGTTGATAACGAATATGCGTTGCTTGATTAAAATCAACATCGCGACCGACTTCTTTCATTGAACTGTCTTGGCCCGATAATCCAGCTTGCAATAAGGTCGCAGGCATATGTCTCAGATTAACAGGTGTTGCTGCAAATGCGGATGAAATACACGCTAACGAAATAATACTGAACGCAAAAAAATGACGCTTCATTTTTCCCTCCATGGGTTATGAAAAAAAATTTAACGCGTCATTATGTATCTCATTCAAAAAAATCACAACAGGAAATATTTTTAGGCTTCTGCAATAGCAAATGAATTTTGTGTTGTTTTATTTTTGTATAAATAGAAAAACCACACAGGAAATAGCATGATCACAATTCCGCTGCAAAATACAGTTTCATAATGCAACGCACTGCCAATATTAATTCCAGCTGGCGGAATAAATCCAACTGCCAATGTAATCATGCAACCTAATAACCCGAGTCCACACACTGCCCACATCCCAATTTTTCCGCCAGGAATAGTGAAGGCGCTAGTGGATAACTGATTTTTATATTTCAAATAAAATGCTGCACAAAACATCATGACATACATCAACATATACAATTGGGTACTCAGCGCTGTCAGCAACCAATAGGAACCATTCACGCTAGGCATCAACAAAAATGCGAGACAAATAAATGTGACCAACACAGCTTGTGTAATGAGCAAATGACTTGCCACACCACGATTATTTTTTTTCGTTAAAAATTGCGGTAAATAACCGCTCTCTGCTGCTTGTAACAATCCTTTGGCTGGTGAAATAATCCAGCTTGTCATATTCCCAACACTACCAATTAATAACATCGCTGTAATCACAGGAATCAACCATGCCATGTGATATGCCGCAAAAAAATTCGTAAATGCTTGCATCACACCGGAAACCAAATTAATTTGGTCTTTTGGTAATACGAGTGCAATCGCAAGCGAACCCAAAATCATCGTGCCTAAAATAACTAGCACAGAAAAATAAAGTGCCTTCGGAAATGTTTTTTGTGGCTGATGCACTTCTTTCACATGCACCATTGCCAACTCAATACCCAGAAACGATGTCATAATTGCAGTTAACGAAATCCAATTATCCGTCTTGGATAAATTCGGAAATAAATTTTCTGCTGTGAAATGAATTTGGAGTGGCTTACCTAACATCACCCAAAACAACGCTAATAAAATAATAAAGCCAATCGGAATCGCGATACCCACCACCGAGCAAATATTAGCGAATTTTGCAGACGTATTGACACCTTTTAAATTGATAAAAGTTAACGACCAAAAAACAATAAGTATGATGGACACTAAATATAATTTATTTTGCGCAAGCTCAGGATTTAAAAAATACGTCGCAGTCCCTGCAATAAAAGACAATATCGTTGGAAACCAAACCATCGTATTTATCCATTGCAACCAGACAGAAAGAAACGCTGCCTTTTCACCAAATGCAGAATGGGTCCAATGATAAATGCCGCCTTTCTCCGAAGATCTCGACGCTAACTGCGCTGAAACCAATGCGGCAGGAATTAAAAAGATAATGGCTGATAAAACAAAAAAGAATATCAGCGAACTGCCAAAAAGTGACGTCGCAGGTAAATTACGAATACTATCAATAGCTCCGGTAATCAAAAGAACCAAGGCAACGGTCGTTAACCCCTGTTTTTGTCCTGTCATGGCAACCCTTATTGCTTATTAATTAAACACATTGAAGACCACTATATACAGTTTTCGTATCTTAGTAAAATTAATTAAATATATTATATGATGAAAATTATTGAGTTTACTGGATGTTCAAACAGCACGGCGGCCTTGCTCGAAGGATCTCCTAATATAAGGAGATCCTTCGCTGCGCTCAGGATGACAATAACGCTCAGGATGACAGGGTAGTACGTCATTGCGAGGAGCGTAGCGACGAAGCAATCCAAAAGTGCATCGCAAAGCCCACTGGATTGCTTCGCTCGCAATGACGTGGCATCTAATGACATGGTTGATGACAATAGCCCTACTCTATTTTTCTTACCCTAATAATACCTTCAATCTGACGCAGATCATTTAACAACGCCTCATCCACACTCGCATTAACATCAACTAACGTATAAGCAATATTGTCCTGCGATTTATTTAGCAAACTCACAATATTGATTTTCTTACTCGCCAATATCGATGAAATCTGCGCCACCATATTTGGAATATTTGCATTAACAATCGCTAATCGAATCGCGGAATCATTCGGCGGCATTTCTATCGTTGGAAAATTAACAGAATGTGTAATTGTCCCTGCCTCTAAAAAATCACGCACTTGTTTGGCTATCATGATCGCGCAATTTTCTTCAGCCTGTTTGGTTGAAGCACCTAAGTGCGGCAAACTAATGACACGCGGTGTTGATTTTAACGATAGCGAAGGAAAATCACTGATATAAGAAAATACTTTATTTTCATTAATCGCATCTAACAATGCTTTACTATCAACAATTCCTTCACGCGAAAAATTCAGTAACACCACACCTTTTTTCATTAAACCAAATTGAGCATAACTCAACATATTTTTCGTATGTTCATTCAAAGGAACATGCAAACTAATAAAATCCGCTTCCCGCAATAAATGTTCAAAACCCGCAGCTTGTTTTACATCGGATGATAATTCCCAGGCGCGACTCACTGTAATGGTCGGATCATAGCCGATGACTTGCATACCTAAACTGAGCGCAGCATTTGCCACCTTCACGCCGATACTACCAAGACCAATGACGCCAAGTGTTTTTCCCATCAACTCAAAGCCACTAAACTGTTTTTTGTCATGCTCAATTTTTTCATTTAACGTACTGTCATCTTTGCATGTCAAATCGCGCACATAATCCCAGGCAGAAAAAATATTTCGGCTTGCCATAAACATACCTGCCAGCACTAACTCTTTCACAGCATTCGCATTAGCTCCCGGTGTATTTAAGACGGGGATACCTAACTCGGTTAATTTTGCGACTGGAATTGTGTTGACACCCGCCCCCGCGCGACCGACTAATTTTACTGATGGCGAAAAAGACATTTTATGCATGTCCTCTGAGCGCACTAAAATAGCATCTGGATCTGGCTCATCCGTCGTAATCTGATATAAAGCAGGCGGTAATAGTTTTAAACCAACCGGTGAAATCGTATTTAGCATTTTAATTTTATACATCGACACTCCTTTACATTAAGACGACATCAGTTAAACTTGGCAAAAAAGGAAGGGATCTATGTTACCACCAAGTTGGCAATTGAAAACCCCACTCGATGCAATTATCTTCGATTGTGATGGGACATTAAGTGCAATTGAAGGCATTGATGAATTAGCGGAAATAAAAGGCAAAGGCGCGACTGTACGTGCAATGACAGCAGAAGCCATGGGCAAAACGGGACTTAATCCGTCGCTTTATCATGACAGACTACAATTAGTATTACCTACAAAAAATGATGTGCTTGCGCTCGGTCAAAGCTACATTGATCACATCACAAAAGATACCGCGAGCGTGATTCAACTATTTCAGCGCTTACGCAAAGAAATTTATATCATTTCGGCAGGTTTGTACCCTGCTGTTGCTTTTTTTGGAGAATCATTAGGTATCCCCGCCAAAAATATTTTTGCGGTCGGTATTCAATTTGATTCGCAAGGTCGATTTGTTGACTTTGAACAAAATTCTCTGCTCACCCACAATGATGGCAAGCGCAACATTGTTTCTCATTTAACAACAAAACATCCACAAATTGGTTATGTAGGCGATGGATTAAATGATTTATCCGTCTATGATTTGGTAACACGCTTTGTAGGTTACGGTGGTACTTACTATCGCGAAAATATAGCAGCACGCTGTCAATATTATATTGATACAAAATCAATGACACCGTTACTTCCTTTGACATTAACGCATGACGAATATATTCAATTAAATAAAGAAGAACGTGAACTTTATCAACAAGGATTACCAGACGCGATTAGAGTGTGCTCATAAATTCTTATGCGCGAGTTTTAAAAATTCGGCGATGGCTTCTTCATCGCGTTTGTAATAGGTCCACTGTCCAACGCGACTTGCTTTGACTAAGCCTGCATCTTGCAATAATGCGAGATATTCTGAAGTTGTGGATTGTGACAACCCAGATTTTTGTTGGATTAAGCCAACACAAACGCCCATTTTTTTTAAGTCAACGCCTTTGCTATCACAAAGACTTGAAGAAAAGTAACGGGTTGGCTCTTTGAGCCAAAGAAGAATTTGCAATCTTGTCTCGTTTGATAACGCTTTGAATATTTTGATCATGTTCATAATTGGTATAGTAATCAAACTTTTTACTCACGTCAAAGTAGCAAAAACCTCTGGTGACAGACTATTTACTTCGACTACAATATCAGCCTCTTAATCAATTACGTGGATATGTCATGAAAAAGCTAATCCTGTTATTTTCTTTACTCTGCTGCACCAGCGTATTTGCAAACCCGGTTAAAAAAATTGTTTTTTTTGGTGATAGTCTAACTGACACAGGTAATCTTTATAGTCATGACTTCCATGTCATGCCAA
>CAZAXX010000089.1:0-7049 GCA_964489265.1 uncultured Coxiellaceae bacterium | reverse complement strand
CGGCCATTTGGTTTTATCAACACTTCATACGAATAGTGCGATTGGCGCAATTACCCGTTTGGATGATATGGGCATTGAACCTTTCTTGTTATCGTCCAGTTTAATTGGCGTACTCGCGCAACGATTAATTCGAATACTTTGTCCACATTGCAAAAAAGCCGTACCTGCTGACAGTGGCGAATGTGCATTGATGGGCGTTTCTGACAATCCACCGCCCACGATTTATCATGCAGTCGGTTGCGAACATTGTCGGCACAGTGGTTATAGTGGTCGCAGTGGTGTTTATGAATTAATTGCAATCGATGATAAATTACGTGCGATGATTCATGGTCGTGAAGCGGAGCCTGACTTAAAAAAATATGCGCGTACATTGTTTCCAACGATACGTCAGGATGGTTACAAACGCGTATTGGCGGGACACACTTCGCTGGAAGAAGTCTTGCGTGTAACGAGTGACGAATAGGATGAATCATGGCAGCATTTCATTACACAGTCATTAATGCGGCGGGTGCGAAACAAAAAGGAATTATCGAAGCCGAATCAGCAAAGCAAGCGCGCCAATTATTACGCAACAAAGGTTTAACACCACTTGATATAACCGCAGCACATGAAAAAAAATCCTCGAAAGCTACACAAAAAATTTCTCGCAAGCAAAGTGTTAACATAAAAGAACTCGCTTTGATGACCCGCCAACTTGCCACATTATTATCGGCAGGATTGCCGCTCGAAGAAGTGCTCGCTGCTGTTGCCGAACAAACGGAAAAACCACGCACGAAAGGTTTGATTTTATCTGTGCGCAGTAAAGTTTTAGAAGGTCATGCGCTGGCAACTGCGATGCGCGATTTTCCCCAAGCTTTCTCTAATTTGTATTGTTCAACCGTTGCGGCAGGTGAAAAATCAGGCCACTTGGATATTGTGTTACAACGTCTTGCTGATTACACCGAACAACAATTTGAAATGCGCCAAAAAGTCATGCATGCGTTGATTTATCCTGTGATCATGATGTTGGTTGCCGTTGGGATCGTTGGGTTTTTGTTAGAGTTTGTCGTTCCCAAAATGATTTCTGTTTATAGCAACATTGGGCAAGCACTGCCTGGGATGACTCAAGTGTTAATCGCAATTAGCACGGGCATCAAAAGTTATGGAATTTATGTGTTGATTGGTTTGATTGTTTTAATTTATTTTTTCCGACGTCGCATGAAAAACAGCCCCTCGTTTCGTGAAAAAATTCATCATTTGATTTTGCGTATTCCAGTTATTGGCAATGCGGCGAAAGTCACGAATACCGCACGTTTTTCGCGTACTTTTGCTATTCTTTCTTCAGCGGGTGTTCCTGTGCTTGAAGCGATGACGATTTCCTCTGCGCTCATTACCAACATACCGATCCGTTCTGCCATCGATGAAGCGGTAAGTCGTGTGCGCGAAGGCGCGAATATTAGTTTAGCATTGCGCCAAACGACTTATTTTCCACCCATGAGTATTCATTTGATCGCCAGTGGTGAAGCCAGCGGACAGTTAGAAAATATGTTGGAGCGCGCGGCAAATAATCAAGATGCTGAAATCACTCGATTAATTGAAACAACGCTCGCCTTGTTTGAGCCGGCCATTATTTTGGTCATGGGCGCCATTGTGTTATTTATCGTCTTGGCCGTGTTGTTACCGATATTCCAATTGGATCAGTTTAATGGTTGAGGCATGGGCGGGATGTGCATATAATACGCCCCTACATTTTTGAGGACTCCATCCATGCGTGACCTTTTGACTTTGCCTGACAACACCAGTCGTTTACTGTTGCACTCCTGCTGCGCTCCGTGCTCGGGTGAAGTCATGGAAGCATTGCTCGCATCAGGCATCGATTACACTATTTTCTTTTACAATCCCAATATTCATCCCTTAAAAGAATATGAACTGCGTAAAAACGAAAACATGCGTTTTGCGGAAAAACATAATGTTCCATTTATTGATGCGGATTACGACAGAGATAATTGGTTTGCCCGTGCGAAAGGAATGGAAATGGAACCTGAGCGTGGCATACGTTGCACCATGTGTTTTGATATGCGTTTTGAACGTACTGCATTGTATGCTCATGAAAATGGCTTCGATGTCATCAGCAGTTCGTTAGGTATTTCACGCTGGAAAAACATGGAACAAATTAATGACTCAGGCATCAGAGCAGCGGCACCTTATCCTAATTTAGTTTATTGGACGTTTAACTGGCGCAAGCAAGGCGGTTCTGCGCGCATGTTAGAAATCTCCAAGCGCGAACAATTTTATCAACAAGAATATTGCGGTTGCGCGTATTCGCTGCGTGATACGAATCAGTGGCGAGTGCAAAGTGGGCGTGAGCGAATTAAAATTGGCGTGAAATATTATGGTGTAGATGAAACAGAAAAAACCGAACAAGATAAATGACCTTTCACCCTACGTCCCGCGGCCCTTAGCTTGTCGAAGGGTCCGCGGGATCCAGGCTAGATTATTTCAACAAAACATGACATATCCATAAGGATGCTACTAAAGCAGTAAAATCTCCTAATAATCCCGCTGCAACAGCATGCCGTGTACGCCGAATGCTGACAGCACCAAAATAAACTGCAATCACATAAAATGTTGTTTCGGTACTTCCCATAATCGTGCCAGCAAGATGTGACACATAAGAATTGCCGCCATTAGTATGGATGATATCGGCTAATACACCTTTTGCAGCACCGCCTGAAAAAGGTCTGACTAAAGCAAGCGGTAAAATATCACTAGGCATGCCAATCTTATTTAATAATGGCGCGAAAAAATTACCTATTATTTCAAAACCGCCCGAAGCACGAAACATGCCGATTGCGACTAACATCGCGACAAGATAAGGAATAATTCGAATAACAAGTTGGAATCCATCTTTCGCACCATCAACAAATGTTTCATAAACTTTTACACCACGCATAAAAGCATACGCAGGAATTCCAGCAACCATGGCAAGGAAAATAATATTAGAAAGTGTTGCACTGATTGATTGAATATTCATAGTGTCTCAGGTGTCGTTGTTGATTTTAAATTAATTTGAAAGAAAGGTAATTTTTCAAAAAACTTCGCAGAGAAAACGGCAACACATAAAGCGCACGCGGTCGCAAATAAAGTCGTCATAATAATATCGGTTGGATTGCTTGCGCCTGCCGCCGCTAAAAACGCAATGGCCGTGGTAGGAATAATTTGAATACTCGCTGTGTTAATCGCCAAAAACACACACATCGCATTGGTCGCTGTGCCGGGTGTTTTATTTAATTTTTCTAATTCATTCATTGCACGCAAACCAAACGGCGTTGCTGCATTACCCAGTCCCAACATATTGGCAGTGATATTCAAAATCATGGCGCCCATCGCAGGATGTTCTGCAGGAACCTCAGGAAATAAGCGTTGCATAACAGGACGTAACCAGCGCGCGAAGAGTTGTATCAGTCCCCCTTCTTCAGCAACTTTCATGAGACCCAACCAAAAAGTCATCATGCCTATTAATCCTAACGACAATTCACAGGCAGCTTTCGCGGAATCTGTCACAGAGGTAACCACCTCAGGGATACGTCCATTCACAATCCCAAAAATAACAGATAGCACAATTAAACCTAGCCATATTATATTCAGCATCAAAACCTCGTTTCAAAAACATTAAAGCCTATGCTAACTGACGGAATATTTCTTGTATATACTGCTCACAATAATCCATAGGAGAACTTATGTTGCGAAAATCAGTAAACAAAGACGCAGAATCGGCTGCGCAACTCTTTAAAGAATTTAATAAATTCATTGACACAAAAGTGTCGGCAGCACTGCAAGAAACAGAGTTTGGCGGATTATCAAGAGAGAGATTTCTATTTGCGGGAGTTGGTATTGTTGCTTTAGGAATGGCAGTTTATACATATTATGTAGGAATGAATCAGACGACCAATCCTGATATAGCATATCGTTTGCCTATCATAGCATCTCTTGCGAGCGCTATTGCTTTTGGCTCAAGCGGGATACTTCATTCAGCTTTTTCAAATAAAGAGAAAGAAATACGCGAAAAAATATTAGAATCATCACTTTCTAGTTTGTCATTTTCGTCACAAAATTCGACATATCAAAGATTAATAAGTTCTTTGAATGGAACAGATGTAACGGTAGCAGCGATGTTGCAAATGATTCAGAACTTAAACACGCCGAAACAAGGTTGTAGTAGTGTTCTGTATAATCCTGTTCGTGTAACAGCGACGAAGGTAAAGGAGATCGCCACGGCTAAGCACTTCGTAGCCTCGCGATGACGATTGCATTGTCATCCTGAACGAAGTGAAGGATCTCCAAGTTATAGCATGGTTTATAACATGGAGATCCTTCACTTCGTTCAGGATGACAAAGCATTTTTCACCTTCGCCGCAACTTGCTCATACACATCACTCGCCTCACTATCAAACCACGTCACATCCGGCCAACTACGCAACCAGGTGAGTTGACGTTTTGCTAATTGACGAGTCGCAATAATTCCGCGCTCTTGCATTTCTTCAAAAGAATAATTGCCCTGTAAATACTCCCACACTTGCCGATAACCCACCGAACGAATCGCTGGCATTTCTAAATTCAAATCGCCGCGCTCCCATAATTGCTTCACTTCATCAACAAAACCTTCCGCTAACATTTGTTTAAAGCGCAACGCAATTCTGTCATGCAATACAGCACGATCATTGGGTGCAATGGCTAAATTATAAATTTGATAATGAGATAGTGCTTCACCACTTTCCGCTTGCCATGCAGACAAACTCTTGCCTGTTAATTGATACACTTCCAATGCACGCTGAATTCGTTGACTGTCATGCGGATGAATACGTTTTGCAGCGAGAGGATCAACTTCCGTCAGTCGAATGTGCAAAGCAGGCCAGCCTTCTTTGTCCGCTTGCTCGGTAAGAGCTTGCCGCACTTCTGCATTGGCCGATGGTAAATCTGACAGACCTTGTTGCAACGCACGGAAATACATCATCGTGCCGCCCACTAACAATGGAATTTTTTTATGACGAAGAATATCTTCAATTTCTTTCAATGCATCCGCACGAAAATGCGCAGCAGAATACGCTTGTTCTGGTTCGCGAATATTGATTAAACGGTGCGGAGCAATGCGTAGAATATCAGGCGTGGGTTTTGCTGTACCAATATCCATACCACGATAAACCATCGCAGAATCCACACTAATAATTTCCAACGGAAATTGTTGCACGAGTTTCACTGCAAGATTTGTTTTACCTGACGCAGTTGGTCCCATTAAACAAATAATGGTACTCATCAGCGTCCACGCAAAAATAATTTATCTAATTCAGCTAATGAAAAAACAGAAGAGGTAGGTCGACCATGATTACATTGACCACTATGCTCAGTGGTTTCCATTGCACGCAGCAACGCATTCATTTCCGGCACTGTTAATTTACGCTGCGCGCGCACTGCTGCATGACATGCCATCGTTCCCAAGAGTTGCAACACTGCATCATCAATTCGCGTCGATTTTTGATTTTCAACCAAATCCGCCGCAATATCTCGCACCAATTGATCGACTTGACCATCGCGCAACAAATCCGGAACTTCACGCACTACGACAGAATCTTGACTGATACGTTCTATGCGCATGCCAACGCGTTTAAATATTTCCTGATTTTCTTCGATATAATTTGCTTCACGCTCATTTAAATTTATCGTCAATGGAATCAACAGCGGTTGCGCAACCAGAGCATGTTCAGCTGCCGTTTTCTTTAATTTTTCATAAATCACTCGCTCATGCGCGGCATGCATATCAACCAGAACAAGACCCTCTGCATTTTCCGCTAAAATATAGATATTTTTCAATTGCGCTAATGCAAAACCGAGCGGTGGAATTTCGCTGTGAGTCGTCTGTATCTGCGGCTCTGGAATAGGTACAACATCTTCATGTAATTTATTATAGACGGCAATTTGTTCACGAACTTTAAATGGCATGCTCTGTTGATGATGATGCTGATGTGTGTGACAAACTTCTTGTACGCGAGGCAATGTCGATGTTGTCGCTGGACGAACACTCGCTAACGCATCTTTCAAACTACGATAAATAAAATCATGCACAAGACGACTTTCACGAAAACGCACTTCGTGTTTAGTCGGATGCACATTCACATCAACGTGTTGCGAAGGAATTTCTAAAAATAATACAAACGCTGGATGACGATCACCATACATTACATCATGATATGCTTGACGCACTGCATGATTAACCAATTTGTCACGAATCATGCGGCCGTTTACATAAAAATACTGCAAATCCGCTTGTGAACGTGAAAACGTTGGCAAAGCAATCCAGCCAGCTAATTTTAAATCCGTCACAGCCGCTTCGATTTTCAGTGCATTCTCAACAAATCCAGCACCGCATAAACTTTCCACTCGCTGCAAACGTTCAATCTCGGATTGTGCAGCACGATATTGACGTACGATTTTTTGATTATGTTTTAACGTAAAACTCACTGGGAAACTGCTCAACGCAACGCGTTTGATCAATTCATCAATATGATCAAACTCCGTTTTTTCTGTGCGCAAAAACTTTTTTCGCGCAGGTGTATTAAAAAATAAATCGCGCACTTCAATCGTCGTTCCTTCTGGATGCGCTGTTGGCTGAAATTGCGGTTCTTCTTCCGTACCATTCGTGATAACTTGCCAACCCGAATGATTTGCGATGGCAGAGGATAAACTGAGACGTGAAACTGAACTAATACTCGCTAATGCTTCGCCGCGAAATCCCAGCGTGTTAATTTGCTCAAGATCATCTAAATTTTTAATTTTGCTGGTGGCATGACGATTCAATGCTAAAACCAAATCATCTGCATGAATTCCCGAACCATTATCTCGCACGCGAATCAAGCGCGCGCCACCTTGCTCGATTTCAAGTTCAACTTTGGTCGCACCTGCATCCAAACTATTTTCTATTAATTCTTTAACAACGGATGCTGGGCGTTCAATCACTTCACCTGCTGCAATTTGATTGGCGAGAATCGTACTTAATTTTTGAATTCTTGTTAACA
>CAZAXX010000088.1:0-7789 GCA_964489265.1 uncultured Coxiellaceae bacterium | reverse complement strand
TGCCTAACTTTCATCGTTTGCTCAAAGAAAAAAATATCGATTTTGAATTACTCACTGCTGGACAATTCAAACGGACACTGACGTTGTTTGGGCACAACACGGAAGAAGGTCGTGAAAAAATGCTGCAGGAAATTGAAGAAGTGCATCAATTATTTAAAAATTTAATCAAAGAACATCGCAAGAAATTAGATATTGATAAAGTCGCGACGGGCGAACATTGGCTAGGTTCGCAAGCATTAGAATTAAAATTAGTGGATGAATTAACAACCAGTGATGATTATTTATTTGAGCAAAGTAAAAATGCAAAATTGTATGAAGTCACTTATCAACTTAAAAAATCGTTTATTGATAAAATTGCATCTTCTACCAGCATGCTGGGACGTCGATCGATTGAAGATTCGTATATTATGTAATGATGATTAACAATAATCGTGGCGGTACAAGCGACCATATTCGCTAAAAAAATTACATTGCAAAATTAAGTAAGATATACTACTCGTTTTTAAAATTAATAAGACTTAAAATTTATGAAAGCACTTGTTGCAACCGTCAATTATCTTTTAGCAGTCGATCTCGAATCTGGCAAAGTAAATATCATTGAAGCCAATCGTCCTGAGTATTATGGCATTTCATGGTGGGAAAATTCTGATTTTTTCGTTTTGAGTCATTCAGGATTAGCAAATGATAGCTTGCTAAGTGTAGAAAGCTATATTAATTCAGAAAAAGGATATCTTTCTTTTGGAAAAACGCAAACGCAATATTTTTTATCACAACCTCATCAAATTATCTGTGCACCAAACAATTGGGTAATTGCAACAAACACAGGTCGAAATTGTATCTCATTATATGATCCCAATAATGGTTTTCATAAAGACATTCGCATCAATGATATTCATTGGGATCGCTTAGGAAAAGACAACACCTGCGGCGAACATTTTAATTCGGTATTTCTTAAAAATGATCGTCTGTATGTTCTGGCACATAGATTCAAAAAAAATTCACATGTCCTTGAGTTTTCTTATCCTGATTGTACATTACTTGAGAGATATGAAATTAAGCAACGATCTGGTTTACATAATATCTGGGTCGATGATGATGGTAATATGATTGCCTGTCATTCAGATGCAGGCGAATTAATTGAAGTAAAAACAAATGAAACCATTTGGGCGTCAGGCTCATCTTATTATTCGCGCGGTTTGGCTGCAACCAAAGATATTATTATTGTTGGAGATAGTGTAATCACTACGCGCGAAAATCGCAAAACTTCTCCCAGTGAACTTTGGATCATCGATAGAAAAACTTTAAATACACTCGATTATTTATCTTTAGGACCTTTTGGGTCTGTGCATGAAGTTCGTATTATCGATGTTCCAGATGAAGCCCATCATGGCAAGATTTTTAATGGGCCGGATATTATTGATCAGCTTTCAAAAGTACAAACAGAGCATCGAAAAAAAATACTAAAGCAAAATCAAGAGTGGCAAACTAGTCGCCAAGATCTGCGAAATTTTAATTGTGTGATTAACGGATGGACCATGGAAAATGGCTGGATTATGCCTAAAAACCAAGGATTCACCCTCAGTTTGGCGAAAGAATTACCGACAAACAACTTCACGGCATCTCTCGATTATACTTTTATTGAATCATCTACACTACCCAACCAACATCTCAGCTTAATCGTCGGATATCGCGGCATAGATGACAATAATATGCATGCTATTCTTATTTCATATTCTGGCGGAATAAATGCATCCATTGCCTTATGGACAAATACAGATGGTATTTGGGAATCAAAAGAGCTTTTATTTCCTATCGTTCCCAAAGAAGGTAAATTATCAATTCAACGTGTCGGCAATCAATTGACAATCATTTGTAGCCAATTGCCTTCCTTAATCAGAAAATTTGATTCTCAACAATTAGATGGCTCAGTTGGTGTACGTTGTCTTGGAGGCCAATTCCGAAATTTTGATCTGTGCCTTTCCGATGAAAAAATAAAAAAGCCTGGTATTAAAGAAAAAATAAAAGCCATTTTTGAAAAGGAAGGAATTTAGGGGCGGACCTATGTGTCCACCCCTACCCACGCACAATAAACCCAGGATTCCGCAAATCTGATTTATTATATTGCAACACCTCATCACTACCGATCAGCGTCAATTTTTTCCCAACTTCATTTATCAAAACATGTCCCGCCGCAGTATCCCATTCCATCGTAGGCGTGAAGCGCGGATAAATATCCGCACTTCCTTCTGCAATTAAACCAAATTTAAGCGCACTACCCGCTGATAAAGTAGTAACTTGTTTCCCTTGACTCTTTAATTCCAGAAGAAACGCATTCGTTTTTTCACAAGAATGCGAACGCGATGTCACAACACGCAAAGCAGCATTATTCTCTTTTATCTGTGGCACTAATTTGATGTGCGATTGTTGTTGAATTTTATAGGCACCCTGACCTTGCTCAGCATAATAAAGCACATCCAACGCTGGCGCATACACGACGCCCAAGACAGGCTTGCCTTCTCGAATAAGAGCAATATTAATGGTGAATTCGCCATTGCGACTCACAAATTCTTTCGTTCCATCCAATGGATCCACTAGAAAAAAAGTATCCCAATTTTTGCGCGACGCATAATCATGTGCTTCGCTCGCTTCTTCTGAAATCACCGGAATAGACGGATAAAGTGTATTAAGCGCTTCAACAATCACGGCATGAGATTCCATATCCGCTTGTGTTAAAGGACTGTTATCTGCTTTTTCTGTCACAGCAAATTGCGCTTCCTGATAAATCGCCATCACACGCAAGCCTGCCGCACGGGAAATCGTAATAATTTGTTGGATTTCTACCTTAGTCATGAGGTCGCTTTTTCTTTCCGTCGCGCGATTTCTTCCGTCACTGATTTCAATGTATCACTCGCGGTTGTCACAAATATATTTGGTAATAATCCATGAATAATACATGCCATACCCGCCAACATCATACGAAAACCACTACGATGTGCGAATCTCATATGTTCGAAATACGTCTCATTAATTTCCTTCAAGTGTTTACGCATTTATTGCTCCATTTATACTATTTTGTCTTTCTCAATTTAGGGAGATTCATTATACTTCCCCTAATTTCAGGATAAAACTGTTAAGGAATAATAAATGACACGTAAATGGATTCTGACCCCACGCCAGCGGTGTGACCTGGAAATGTTACTAGTCGGTGGATTCAATCCACTCTCAGGCTTTTTATCCCAAGCAGATTATGAAAATGTCGTTTTAAACATGCGCTTAGCGAATGGCGAGCTTTGGCCAATGCCAGTCACATTAGATGTAAATGATGATTTTGCAGAAAACATCCGGTTAAATTCTGAATTAGAACTCTATGATACTGACAATACACTACTTGCACGTATGTTGGTAACAGATAAATGGCAACCCAATAAATTGCTGGAAGCCAAACATGTGTTTGGCACGGATGATTTAAAACATCCCGCCGTCAATTATTTACAAAATAAAGCTGGCAATTGGTATTTGGGTGGACCTGTACAAGTCGTACAAGTACCAAAACATTATGATTTTGTTGAGCTCCGTCAAACACCCAAGTCATTAAAACAATTTTTTTCCGAAGCGGGTTTTACTCGAGTAATTGGCTTTCAAACGCGTAACCCGATTCACCGCGCGCACATGGAATTAACGCTGCGTGCAGCAAAAGAATTGAATGGCCATGTGCTCATTCATCCCGTAGTTGGCATGACCAAACCGGGCGACATCGATTATTTTACGCGAGTGCGCTGTTATCAAAAAATTCTGGGATATTATCCGCTCGATCGCGCATCACTCAGTTTATTACCCTTAGCCATGCGCATGGGTGGCCCTCGCGAAGCTGTCTGGCATGCGCTGATTCGCAAAAATTACGGCTGCACGCATTTCATTGTCGGCCGCGATCATGCAGGACCTGGTAATGATAGTCATGGCAAACCATTTTATGATCCCTATGCCGCGCAAGTGCTCGTCAACCAACATCAAGACGAGATAGGAATAAAATTAGTTTCATTTCAGGAAATGGTTTATGTGAAAGAACGTAAAACGTATTGTCCTAGCAATGAATTGCAACCGAATGAAACGGCACTGACTGTTTCAGGCACTGAATTACGCAATATGTTGCTGCGGGAAAAACCCATTCCTGACTGGTTTTCTTTTCCAGAAATAATTCAAGAATTGCGTCTTGCGTATCCTTCGCTGCGTAAACAAGGATTTACTTTGTTTTTTACGGGACTCTCAGGCGCTGGGAAAACAACCTTGAGCAATGCATTAATGGCAAGACTCATGAGCTTGGGTCGCCGCAATGTGACATTGCTCGATGGCGATGTCGTACGCCGCATTTTGGCGAATGAATTAGGTTTTTCTAAAGCGGATAGAGATCTGAATATTCGTCGAATTGGTTTTGTCGCCTCAGAAATTACCAAAGCAGGTGGCATTGCAATTTGCGCTGCAATTGCGCCTTATTTAAGTGCGCGCACGGAAAACCGCAGCTTGATTTCACAACATGGCGGTTACATCGAAATTTTTCTTTCAACCTCCATCGCAGCGTGTGAAAAGCGCGATATTAAAGGACTTTATGCCAAAGCTCGCCTGGGCGAATTAAAAGGATTTACCGGCATCGATGATCCTTATGAATTACCCATTAATCCTGAAATCACGCTGGACACAGCACATTTCACCATAGAAGAATCTGTCACAAAAATTATTAATTATTTGCAACAAGTTGGCCATTTGGAAACAACTGCACAACACTCGAATGCTGAAGTGACTGAAATTGCGTAACAAGGATGTGTATGCAAAAAAATATTTTTGTGATATTGGGTGTCGCACGGAGTGGCACGAGTGCAATCGCCAGAGGATTAAAAGCGCTAGGGATTGATTTGGGTGAAAAAATGAATCTGGGCGGCAATCAAAAATGGAATGCAAAAGGTTTTTGGGAAGATACGGATATCGTTTACAAAATCAATGGCCAGGCATTTAAAACCATGGATTTTCTGCCTTACGGCATTCAAGTTGCGGAACGCAGTTTGCAAACAAGTGATAAATTAGCTGACGTAAAACAATCTGCAATTGCATTATTAAAACAACGTTTTGCAAACACCCAGCATTGGGGATTTAAAGATCCCAGCACAGTCAAATTACTTGGATTTTGGCAATCGATATTTACTGAATTGAACATTCAAGAGCATTATATTATTGCATTACGCAATCCACTGGAATCTGCACACTCTTACCAAAAATTGACTGGCTCCGAACTTGAAATTGGTTTGTTGTTATGGTTAATGCATTTGCTGCCTGCCGTTCAAGAAACGCAAAATAAAAATAGAATCATGGTGAGTTATGATTTATTAATGCAAGATCCTAACAAACAATTGGCGCGCATCAAACGTGAATTGAATATCACACTTCCTTCCGATGCTGCTGAAATTGATGCCTACACAAATCAATTTTTGGATAAAAAACTACATCGGCATGAATATACCTTGGATGACTTAAAAACGCATCCAGTAACGTTAGTTGCCCCGCTTTGCTTGCAAGCCTATGAATTTTTCATGAAACTAGCGGATGATAAAATTTCTTTTCAGGATTTGGAATTTAACTCGGATTGGCAAATGATTCAGTCTGAATTAAAAAAAATATACCCAGTTTATTGTTACATCGATACTTTATTAAAAGAAAATATTCGCTTGAAAAAATCATTGAAAGAAATTAATAAATCTATTCTGTGGAAAATTTTATATCCATTTCGTATGATTGACAGCGCACTTCGTTCCCGGCGGCAAAAATTGCGGTTAGAAAAACGTGTATTGAAAGCGTACGGCTAGGAGTAACTATATGAACCACAAAGAAATTACCAAACAAAGTTATCAGGCAACAGCTCATGAGTTCGCTCGTAATGTAGCTGAATTGGCCCCTATTAGCACAATGGAAAGATTCCTCAAGCTTCTCTCTACACCAGCCAGGATAGCTGATCTTGGTTGTGGATCAGGCAGAGATGCGAAGATATTTACTAGCATGGGTTGTGATGTATTAGGAATAGATTTCTGTTCTAACCTCCTCGACATTGCCAAAGTACATGCGCCATTAGCGCAGTTTAAATTAATGGACATTGAAGCACTGGATTTACCGCACGCTTCTTTCGATGGCGTCTGGTCAGCTTGCTCACTTGGACATATTCCTAAAAATAGTTTTCCTGCTGTTTTAAACAATATTCATTCTATTTTAAAAGAGAATGGTTATTTTTATCTTTCACTCAAACAAGGCTCGGGCGAACTCTTGGAAGTGGATTCCCGTTATGAAGGTAACATTGAAAAATTCTGGGCGTATTTTGAAGAAGATGAATTAAAGGATTTGTTGCACGCGGCGAAATTTAAAATTATTGAATTTGATTTGGTACAAAAAACATTTGCGTATCAAACGCATCCTGCGTTTAGAATTTTTTGTCAGGCGTTGTCCTAATTTTTTAGCCGTCATCCCGCGAAAACGGGGGCCAGGCCCATAATCCAACCATTTTCATTTTATACAGCTTGTTTGATGATGGCACTTGACCCCTTTTTCTTCTTTGTCAGGCGTTGTCCTAATTTTTTAGCCGTCATCCCGCGAAAAAGGGGTCAAGTGCCATCATCGAACAAGTTTCATTTTATACAGCTTGTTTGATGATGGCACTTGACCCCTTTTTCTTCGAGAGTAAAGACACTGGGTCCCACTTAAAAAGCGTCGCGGGATGACGTGCTAATCGTTAGCTTACTGAGTATCTTATTGAAAATACAAAAATAAAAAAAATGGATCATCCTTCGTGAGAAAAACATGATGACGAATGGTATATAATTAGTCATCTACCCTCTCATTTTACGATAGGAACTAGTTATGTCTCTTACTAGACAAGAAGCACTTAAAATATTAGGTTTACCTAAAGATGCAACACCCTCTGCGCGCGATATTCGTGTTGCGTATTTGCATGCCGCAAGAAAAACACACTCAGATAAACACGCACAAGAAGAGATGAATAAACATGACATCGCATTCCAACGTGTTAAAAAAGCGTATGATTATTTAAAAAACAACCCAATTAATTCACAACCCAAGCAAGGAACACTATTACTAAAACCCGATTACTGCGTACATGTTTTTGTAACTCGTTGGACTGGTTTAAGTCAAGCTCAACGATCTTTGGAAATTGCTCAATCATCTCCTCAATTCAAACCTGCAAACAATGTAAAATACGATAAACAATTAGAAGCGAAACAAGAAATGGCGGAGAAAGCAGGACGCTATTTTCTCGATTCATCGAATAATGTCATTGGCATTCAAGATTGGGCTCAAAGTAGTTATCATTGTTACTTTGGAAATTTCGATGACGCCGTTGAAGTACTCAGTAATCCTTATACAATACGTCATCAATCAGATATGGGCGGTTCTCAAAATTATCCTATCGTATTTCTGGTTGATAAAAACACGGGGGACGTGGTTGATGTTTTTAGTGGTGGTTGCGGTTTTCAAGAAAGTGGCAATTTATATCATCTGCCGCCAATTGACCCAGTACGTCTTGAAAACGTAGAGGATGCTCAGGAGAGAAAGACAATAGCGAGCACCATGCGAAAACAGGATTATGCCTTATTACATACAGAAACAGGAGAAACAGAATCAGCAGATAACATTTTTATTAAGACAGCTTTTGAGATTAAAGGCATCCTTAGAAATCCTGCATTATCAGATAAAATTAAACAGAACGAAGTTGCACGCTGCATTCAAGCGAGTCAAT
>CAZAXX010000087.1:0-8084 GCA_964489265.1 uncultured Coxiellaceae bacterium | reverse complement strand
ATTGGATGGTCAAAAAGTGGAGGCGGCGGGAATCGAACCCGCGTCCGCAAGCTCTAAACCTTCGGGACTACATGCGTAGCCTAGTCATTAGTTTTAACCCTTTATCACCCGACAGGCAGGGTGAATAAACGGCGAGCCCTTACGATTTTAGCAGCTTGTCTCGGGCAGAGTTTGCTGCGAGCTTGTAAGATATGACCCCCCATGCTTGCTTTCGCAAACCCCACCGTACAAGCACAGTGGGTGGGGGGCAACAACTAAGCAGCTACTGCTACTTCGTTGAAGTACTTGTCGTTAGTTTTGGCAAGTATAGATTTGTAACTTTTTTTACGAGGTTAGTCACCTCCTCGACATGCCCCTCCAGCGTCGCAACCCACGTCGAAACCAGGTCGCCCCCCAGAAAGAATTCCTATACCTTAAGTATAGCTTGATTCAATGCGGATACTAACCAATCGCCTCTTGCGCAGCAAGGATTTTTACCATTTCTAATGCAATTTCAATAGAATGCGCTATCGCAATATCCGCTTCAGCAGATTGCGCAAAGTTGCCAATGACCGCCAAAATAGCGCCTGCCAATACACGAAAAGCAGGGCCTTCGCCTTGTTGCATGAGTTGATAATTATAGAGTTGAGATTGAATAAATAACGTCGCGGTTTCCATTTCAGAAGCAAGAATTCCAGATTGAGTCAGCAAATTTAAATAAGCCTGATTTTCCAGAGCTCTTGGGCCTGCTGCAAGTTCACGTGCGTAAAGTGAACTTTTACAATGGACTATGCCAGTGCGGATGGAATCTAATAATTTCAAATGTTCTGCAGCTAATAAACAGGAAGATACAAATTCCAATGATGCAACCGCAGGTACTTCAATAGGTGCATATTGGCGCGTGGTATCTTCATCTCGAACCGATGCTTGCACATTAATAATATCGCCAACCTTCACAAAATCAGGCTGCAACGTGCCAGCTGTACCAATGCGCAGAAAACGTTTTGCGCCTAAATTAAATAATTCATGAACGATAATTTCCGTGCTGGGACATCCCATGCCCGATGAAACTGCAGCGACATCAATGTTTTGGCCGTCGGCTTTCAAGGTGCCTAAATAAACATGATGTCCGCGTGGATGAGTTTTGGTTTTCATTTTAGAAAAATGCGCTGCAATTTCTTTTGCGCGACCATCAGAACCCGGCAGCAGAATGTAGCGGCCGATATCACCATTGCCCCGCAGATCTTCCTGAGTGACGGCAACATGATGCGGCACAAATGAATTCTTTGACATTAGTAATCCTTCATGGCACGTTGTTTTTGTCTTTCCCAATCACGATCTTTTTCACTCGCGCGCTTGTCATGGGCTTTTTTACCTTTGGCGAGACCAATCTGTAATTTAACGTGTTTGCCTTTCCAGTACAAAGAAAGCGGAATTAACGTGTAGCCTTTGCGTTCAACACTACCGATTAATTTGCTAATTTCGCGTTGATTTAATAATAATTTGCGCGTTCGTTGTGGATCTGCGGTAATATGCGTGGAAACGGTTTGTAGTGGCGTAATTTGTCCGCCAATTAGCCATACTTCACCATTTTTAACGATCACGTAACTTTGGTCGAGCTGAGTCCTGCCGGCGCGTAAGCTTTTGACTTCCCAGCCCTCAAGTACGATGCCCGCTTCAAAACGCTCTTCGATGAGATATTCGTGATGTGCCTTGCGATTTACGGCGATCGTTTGATTTTCGTTTTGTTTCTGATTCATGGGTCGGAGTATAATGCCTGTTTGTTTAAAATAATAGAGTATTCCTAAATAATGACGACAATTAAACGTAGCGCAATCGTTGCTTATACAGCACGTCAAATGTTTGAACTGGTCAACAGTATCGAAGAATATCCCCGTTTTTTGCCATGGTGCCATTCCAGCAAAATTATCAGCCTGGAAACTACCGAAGTAGAAGCGTCCCTCGATATCGCCTGGTCAGGTATTCATAAAAGTTTTGTCACGCGTAATCATTTATACCCTTATGAACGCATTGATATAACGCTAGTAAAAGGCCCATTTCGACATCTAGAAGGGC
Source organism: uncultured Coxiellaceae bacterium (assembly GCA_964489265.1). Classification (GTDB taxonomy): domain Bacteria; phylum Pseudomonadota; class Gammaproteobacteria; order DSM-16500; family DSM-16500; genus CAYRUP01. The sequence continues at coordinate 6,029 of CAZAXX010000087.1, read as the reverse complement.
GCTGGGGCTTTCAAGCCTATGGTGAACATGGTTGCAAAATTTCGCTGGATTTGGAATTTGAATTGGCGGGAAATTTATTCGATATGGTGTTTGAACCGATTTTTAATCGTATCGCAAATTCGCTAGTCGACGCATTTTGTAAACGGGCAGCGGAGATTTATGGCGCAGCCTAAACAAATTACCGTTGAAGTCGCTTATGCAAGCGTTGATCGACAAGAGCTTCTCACTCTGCAAGTCGAGGAGGGAGCCAAAATCGAAACTGTGATTGATCGCTCAGGGATTCTAGAGATTTTTCCAGACATCGATTTAACAAAACAAAAAGTAGGAATTTTCAGTAAAATAAAAAAATTAACGGATCCAGTACAAGAAGGTGATCGAGTTGAAATTTATCGGGCTTTACTAATTGACCCGAAAGAGGCTCGTCGAAAACGAGCCCGGTAGGGTCAAACATTTATTGCATATATTGCGAATACATATTCCCGCTAATATCTTGCAATCGATTATTTCTGAAGGTCAGCGTAATATATTTTTCACTCATTTTGCCGTGGCCGACTTTGAGTGTATAAACATAATCAATGCGATGATCATTGAATGTGTTCATTAACATGGGGCTTCCCATGATATTTTTAACTTGTTCTTCTGTCATGCCTTTATGCAATTTGCTTGCCATTTCAGGCGTGATGATATTGCCTTGTTCGATATCCATCTTGGTCACACAAGCGGATAAAGCAAAAACCATGGCAAAGAGTGAAAGTAGCTTTTTCATAACTGTTTCCATTTATCTAATTATAGGAAGGCGCTTATAATAACCGATTGAAACGATAGTAACTAGGGAGAATCGCATTGGATAACTCAGATTTAAAAAAAGCCGGGCTTAAAATTACCCTGCCTCGCGTCAAGATTTTACAAATACTGGAAAATGCCGCATCACACCATTTGAGCGCGGAAGACGTCTATCGTGTTTTGCTTGAATCGAGTGAAGACATTGGGCTGGCGACTGTTTATCGAGTTTTAACCCAGTTTGAAGAAGCAGGATTAGTCGTACGACATAATTTTGCCGAAGGCCATTCTGTTTTTGAGTTAGATCTTGGGACACATCATGATCATTTAGTTTGCGTGAAGTGTGGGCGAGTAGAAGAATTTATTGATCCGGTGATTGAAGAGCGCCAGCAATTTGTTGCAAAAGAAGCAGGGTATACGATCACAGATCATAGTTTGAATATTTATGGAATTTGCAAAACTTGCCAGGATGGTAATTAAACCCTAAATATTTTCAACCATCTCGCGTGCATGCTCTAACGTTTTTTTCGTGATGGCGACACCGCCTAGCATGCGTGCAATTTCATTAATTTTTTCATCCGCGTTTAACGAGTGAATACGCGTTTCCGTCGTATTTTCACGATTAATTTTTTCTACCTGAATATGCTGATGTCCTTGTGCTGCCACTTGTGGTAAGTGCGTAATGCAAAGCACTTGATGCGTTTTTCCTAAACGACGTAATAATTTCCCCACAATTTCTGCTGTGCCACCGCTGATCCCAACATCGACTTCATCAAAAATTAAGGTAGAAATCGTATGTTGTTCCGCAGTCGCAATATGAATCGCAAGACCAATACGGGAAAGCTCACCACCCGAAGCAATTTTTGCGAGGGGTTGCATGGATTGTCCAGCGTTGGTTTTGATTTGGAAAATAATTTTTTCTAATCCATGCGGAGAGAAGGGCGTCGTCATCTCTTGATCGAGCGCGACTTGAAATTCTGCATGGGGCAAAGCGAGCTCTCGAATTGTTGCAGTGATTTCGTTACTTAGTTTTTTTGCGGCTTTCAGACGGCTTTGCGATAATTTTTTTGCAGCATTGTGATAGTCCAGTTCCAGCGCTTTCAAGCTTTCAGTTAATTCAGCAAGACGTTCATCGCTGTTTTCTAATTCATGCAATTCAGCAGCAATTTTTTCTTGAAATTCAGACAATTCATTCGGTGAAATTTTATGTTTGCGCGCCAAATTAAATAAGGTGCTAATGCGTTCCTCAACCCACGCTAACCGTTCTGGATCAAGCTCAACAGAGTTAAGATAACGCTGTAATTCATTTTCTGTGTCATTGATTTGAATGCTGGCGGATTTTAAGTTTTCAATCCAGGCAGCAATTTTCGGATCAACATGCTGCACAGTTTCCATCGCTTCTAACGCTTGATTTAAACACTTTAATGCATTTTGCTCTTCATTTTCTGTTAGACAATTGAGAACAAGATTCATGTTTTGTAACAGTTCGCCGGCATGCGCAAGTTGTTTGTGTTCTTGATCCAATGCTTGAAATTCATCTGGCGCAATTTGTAATTCGTCCAGTTCACGCAATTGAAAAGATAAAAATTCACTGCGCGCACTGCGTTTTTCTGACAAGGCGCGCAGGTTGGCGATTTCATTCTGTAAATTTTTTAATTGTTGCGCGAGCGAACTCACTTGATCGACCAGTTGGGGGTGAACCGCAAAATCATCCAGCATTTCCCGTTGTTTTTCAGATTTCAGCAGAGATTGATGTTCATGCTGACCATGAATATCGATTAATAATTCGCTTAATTCACGCAGCGGTTGTAATGTCGTTGGCATGCCATTGATGTAACTGCGCGAACGACCATCTTTGCTGACAGTGCGACGAATAATGCATTCTGCGCTGCCTTGCTCGAGATCATAATTTTTTAACCACGCCTGCGCGTTGGGTTGTGTGCTAATGTCAAAGCAAAGACTGATATCCGCTTTTTCCTGGCCTGGGCGCACGATAGAATCCGTTGCACGTCCGCCGAGTGCCAATTCAATTGCATCAATCAATATCGATTTGCCAGTGCCTGTTTCACCCGTAATTACCGTAGTATTCGGAAAAAATTCCAATGACAATTCATGAATAGTAATTAAATTGCTGATATTCAGTTGCATTAACATAAGTGTTATTCCATGTATTTAAGTTTTTTTCCCCAGTGCAGTTTGCTGCGCAGTGCTTCGTAATAATTGTAATCGATTGGGTGAATCAGATGTAATTGCTGAGGTTTTTTGCGAATTGTGATGTGACTGCCGCCAGGCGTGTTGAGATAAGCGCGTCCATCACAACTGATGCGCGGTGATGTCATGCTGTTTGGTGAAATAATAATGCTGATGCGGCGGTTACCTTCAACCACAATCGGACGACTGCTTAATGAATGCGGGAACATTGGCACTAACACAATGGCATCTAATTGCGGATGCAAAATAGGCCCACCGCCGGATAATGCATAGGCAGTAGAACCAGTCGGTGTTGCGACGATCAAGCCATCTGAATTTTGGCTACAAACAAATTGATCGTCGATGTAAATTTCAAATTCGATCATATGCGGAATTGCATCAGGAATAATGGCGACTTCGTTCAGCGCATCATCCTGGCCGATGCTGTTGCCATGTAGTTCAATCGAAGTTGCTAGCAAAAAACGTTTTTCCAGTTCATATTCGCCATTTAAAATAGGCTTAATTTTATTGAGTTCGGTCGGGAGAATATCTGTCAAAAATCCGAGGCTTCCGCGATTGATACCCAGTACCGGTAAATCTTGATTGACGGCAATATGTGCTGCATGTAACAAACTTCCATCACCGCCTACCACAATTAATAAATCACAATATTGGCCGAGTTTTTCGCGCGGCAGAACCGTCAAGGTGGTTTCACTTAATGATTCAGCCGTTTCTTGCTCGATAAAAATTTCTTGCTCTAGTTTTTGCAAGTAATTAATTAATGAGCTTAATGTTTCTTTAATGCCAGGGTTTCTGACACGCCCAATAATCCCAATACTTTTAAACGACACGCCCATGCTATTTCCCTAATATGTTGATATACTTTTGCGCGGATCATCAATAATGCTATGTTATATCATAGGTGAGGAATGAGCGAGACACCAGTCAATCAACGTGCCCAGCAGATATTAAAAATTTTAGTCGAGCGCTATATTTCCGATGGTACGCCAATTGGGTCGAAAACAATTGCCGAAGAATATGCATTGGGTTTAAGTTCTGCGACCATTCGAAATATTTTGGCTGATCTTGAGGAGGGCGGTTATTTGACTTCGCCCCATACGTCTGCGGGCCGGATTCCTACTTCACAAGGATATCGTTTATTTGTCAATAGCCTATTGAGTGTCAAACCACTTGAAGGAGTGGATTTGGAAGGGATAAAAAACCAGTTGAATCCCGATATGACGATGCCTAGTTTGCTGCATTCTGCTTCTACATTACTTTCCAGTCTGACCCAATTAACGGGCGTTGTTGCATTGCCACGCAGAAATCGGATTGAACTGCGCCAAGTCGAGTTTTTGCCTTTGTCAGCCAATCGCGTGTTAGTGATTTTGGTATTGAATAATCGGGAAGTACAAAACCGGGTTATTTATACCGATCGTGTTTATAGTGCAAGTGAGCTTGTCCAGGCGGCTAATTATTTAAATACGCATTTTGTCGGCAAGGATTTGTTAACCATCCGCAATGAAATGTCTACTGCAATTCGCCATGATCGTGATTACATGGCGGAAGCAATCCAAACAGCTATTGAAGTCGCAAATAAAGCATTTGGCAATACGCAGGATAACAACAAAGATTGCGTGATTGCGGGACAAAATAATTTGTTGAGTTGTTCGCGGGAAGCCAATTTGGAGCAGTTACGTGCCTTGTTTGATGCAATGACGCAGAAACAGGAAATTCTCAATTTATTAGATCAAGCGCTAGAAGCCGATGGCGTGCAAATTTTTATTGGCAAAGAATCAGGTTATCAAGCATTCGATGATTGCAGTATTATCACGGCATCCTATGCGGTGGATGGACAGCTGGTGGGAAGTCTCGGTGTCATTGGACCCACTCGCATGTCTTATGAGCGTGTGATTTCTGCAGTCGATATCACAGCAAAAATGTTATCCGCTGCCTTGAATCAAGGCTAATTAATCCCTATATTTCATAAAACAATTTATTAAACCGGAGGTAACTGTGTCACCTAAAGATAAACCGGGTAGTACCGCATCTTTAAATAAAAAATTTAATCCTGATGAGCAGGATGATGCTGTCGTAGATGATTTTAAAGATGAAACTGAGCAGCGTGAATATCTTTCTTATAATCAATTACAAGAGAAATTAAAAGAAGCAGAAGAAAAAGCGTCTCAAAATTATGAACGCATGTTGCGTGTGCAAGCTGAAATGGATAATCTCCAGCGTCGTACCGAGCGTGATATAGCAAACGCACATAAATACGCCCTGGAAAAATTCGTACTCGAATTATTACCGATTGTCGATGGACTGGAGCGTGCGCTAATGGCCCATGCTGATGAAACATCTGGCGGAGATTCATTACTGGATGGCGTGAGCATGACATTGAATATGATCTATGCGGCATTTCAAAAATTTGGAGTTGAGCAGGTAAACCCAGAGGGACAACCATTTAATCCAGAGTTGCATCAGGCCGTTTCAACCCAAGCCGATCCAAACGTGAAATCAAACACGGTTATTTCAGTATTGCAGAAAGGTTACTTATTGAATAATAGGTTAATTCGACCTGCTTTAGTGGTTGTCGCAAAGAATTAATTTTTAATATTGAAATATAAACAATTGACCCCATATTTAAGAAAACATTTCCTTTTTGGAGAATAACATGGCAGCAAATGTAATTATCGGTATTGACTTAGGTACCACTAACTCGTGTGTCGCAATAATGGAAGGCGACAAAGTTCGCGTAATCGAAAATGCAGAAGGCGATCGTACGACACCATCCGTCGTCGCTTATCTTGATAATGATGAAGTGATTGTTGGCCAGCCAGCAAAACGTCAGGCTGTAACCAATCCAGCTAATACGGTCTATGCAGCAAAACGCTTGATTGGCCGTCGTTATGATGAAGAAGTTGTTCGTAAAGACCAGGAAATCGTACCCTATAAAATTATTCGTGCAGACAATGGCGATGCTTGGGTCGAAGTATTGGGCAACAAAAAATTAGCGCCACCGCAAATTTCCGCGCAAGTATTAATGAAAATGAAAAAAA
>CAZAXX010000086.1:2662-8156 GCA_964489265.1 uncultured Coxiellaceae bacterium | reverse complement strand
CAATGGCATCGTAACCTATGGCGATGTCTTTCATCAAAATGAAGTCGAAATGTCGAAATATAATTTCGAACTTGCCAACGTCCCTGAACTTTTCAAACAATTTCATATGCTGGAACAAGAAAGCGTACGCTTAATTGAAGCGAACTTGCCGTTGCCTGCTTATGAAATGGCGATGAAAGCATCGCATACGTTTAATTTACTGGATGCGCGACGCGCGATTTCAGTGACTGAGCGCCAACAATATATTTTAAAAATTCGTCGCTTAACCAAGCTCGTTGCAGAAAGTTATTATAGCGCGCGTGAAACATTAGGTTTTCCTTTATTGCAGGATAAGAACAATGCAGCAATCTAAAAATGCCCAGGATTTCCTAGTCGAAATTCAAACCGAAGAATTGCCGCCGAAAGCGCTGCAGCGTTTGGGGATAAGTTTTTTTGCGGAAATAAAAAATCGTTTAGACAAAATGGATTTGCGTTATCGCGACGCCCAATTTTTTGCGACGCCACGTCGTTTGGCCGTGCTCGTGAAAAAACTCGTCGCAAAACAAGCGGATTCATCTGTTGAACGCAAAGGCCCTGCATTGGAAGCTGCGTTTGATAAAGACGGCAAACCAACACCCGCATGCGTTGGTTTCGCTCGTTCTTGTAACGTCACGCCAGATCAATTAAGCACAATTAAAACCGATCAAGGCACATGGGTTGGGTTTCAACAAAAAGTAGCGGGTAAATCCGTCCAAGAAATTTTACCAGCGCTAGTACAACAAGCATTAGCAGCATTACCGATTCCAAAACGCATGCGTTGGGGTAGTGGTTCAGTGGAATTTGTACGCCCTGTGCATTCGGTCATTATGTTATATGGCAATGATGTCATTGATGCAGAAATTTTAGGTTGCCGCGCTGGACGTTTGACGCGTGGTCATCGTTTTCATAGCAAAGGTTCGATTTCAATCGCAAATCCTGCTCGTTATGCAAAAAGTTTAGAGCGTAAATATGTCATCGCTGATTTTGCCAAACGTAAAGAATTAATTAGCGCGGCAGCACGTCAAGCTGTGTCTGCGATCAAAGACGCGGATGTTGTGATTGATGACGATTTATTAGATGAAGTCACAGGTTTAGTCGAATGGCCAGTTGCCATCTGCGGCAGTTTTGATTCTGAATTTTTAGCCGTGCCATCCGAAGCATTAATTGCTGCGATGAAAGATCATCAGCGTTATTTTCCAATTGTAAATACGCAACAACAATTGCTTCCGCATTTTATTACAATTTCAAATATTGCTAGTCGCGATCCAGCACGGGTTGTCACGGGCAATGAACGCGTGTTACGCGCGCGGTTATCCGATGCGGCTTTCTTTTTTGAAACCGATAAAAAACAATCGCTGGAAGAGCGTATCGAAATTTTGAAACACATTGTTTTCCAGGCAAAATTGGGCACGCTGTTTGACAAGACGACGCGCGTTGCGGCGTTAGCTGCATTTATTGCAGAGAAAATGCAAATTGATAGCAAAGAAGCCGAACGTGCTGGCATGTTGGCAAAAACAGATTTGACCACAGCGATGGTGGGCGAATTTCCTGAATTACAAGGCAAGATGGGTTATCACTATGCATTACATGCGGGTGAAAGTGCTGCAATTGCTAAAGCGTTAGATGAACAATACATGCCGCGTTTTTCGGGTGATGCATTGCCTGCATCGAAGTTGGGTTGTGCGCTTGCGATGGCGGATCGTATTGATACATTGGTTGGGATATTTGGCATCAATCAAGCGCCAACCGGTGACAAAGATCCATTTGCATTACGTCGCGCCGCATTGGGTGTGTTACGAATTTTAATCGAGAAAAAATTGAATCTTGATTTGCGTGATCTGCTTGTCTTTGCAAAAAAATCCTATGCAGATAAATTAGCGAACCAAAATGTTGTCGCAGACGTTCTCACGTTTATGTTGGAACGCTTAAAGCCCTGGTATCAAGATCAGGGAATTTCTGCGGATGTGTTCGCGTCCGTTGCCGCATTAAATATTTCACGACCGTATGACATTCATCTGCGCATACAAGCGGTGCAAGATTTTAAACGCATGCCGGAAGCAGCTTCTTTAAGTATTGCCAATAAACGTGTCAGTAATATTCTGGCAAAATCCGCAAGTGATATTACGATGCAAAAAATTGATGAAAAATTATTTGAAGATGATGCAGAACGCGCGTTAGGCGCAACACTCGCAGCTAAACGTGATAGCGTGATTTCATTTTCAAAAAATGGCGATTATGCCGAAGTACTCGCACAATTAGCGGGTTTGCGTGAACCAGTTGACAATTTTTTTGATCATGTGATGGTAATGTCTGAGGATAAATCACGTAGAGAAAATCGATTGTTGATGCTAAAACAATTGCGCGAACTTTTTTTACATGTTGCTGACATAGCATTATTACAATGAAAAAAATAATTATTTTAGATCGTGATGGTGTTATCAATTATGACTCGTTGGAATACATCAAGTCACCGGAAGAGTGGATTGCCATTCCCGGTAGCCTTGAGGCGATAGCCCAATTAAATCGCGCGGGTTATCATGTTTTTGTCGCAACCAATCAATCGGGTGTTGGACGTCGTTATTATGATGTGGCGATGCTTGATATGATTCATGAAAAAATGCTCGCTGAACTTGCTGAAGTGGGCGGACACATCGATGAAATATTTTTCTGTCCGCATTTACCGACGGATAATTGTGAGTGCCGCAAGCCTAAGCCTGGATTGTTATATCAATTGCGGGATAAATATCAAATCAATTTAGCGGATGCATTTTTTATTGGGGATAAAGCATCGGATATTGATGCAGCGCGCGCTGCGGGTTGCAAACCAATACTGATTTCAGGTATACAAGTAGCAGATATTCCGTGTTTTTTGAATTTGACTGAGGCGGTCCATTATGTCATTGATAGCAGCCTGTCATCCAACGCACGAACTTGCAGCTAAAAAAATTATTGAGCGAGTCGGAAAAAAAATTATTCTCGGTGTTCCACTCGGTGTTTGCAAACCGGTTGGCTTGATCAATGCACTCTATCGTTTAGCATCCAGTGACTCTTCCATTCAATTCACGATTATCACGGGCTTGACGTTAGCAAGACCAACGTTACGCAACGAATTAGAAAAACGCCTGGTCGAGCCTATTTTAGAGCGCATGCTCGGCAATTTTGAAGATCCGCTTTATGAGCGTGCGCGCGAACTACAACAAGTTCCCGCTAACATTCGGATTATTGAATTTTTTCTTTCGCCAGGAAAATATTTACATAATAATTATGTGCAACAAAATTATATTAACAGTAACTACACGACTGTCGTGCGCGACACATTGAATTTTTCTGTGAATGTGTTGGCTCAGCAAGTAGTACCTTCCAAAACAAATTCAGAGCAATATAGTTTAAGTTGCAATTCAGATTTATTTATCGAAGTTGCAGAAGGTATCCGCAAGCGCTCAGATAAATTTGCGATTGTCGCAGAAGTTAATAAAAATTTACCTTTTATGTACGGCGATGCTGTGCGGCAAAGTGATTTTTTCACGGATATTGTTGACAGCCAAAATTATCCGGCCTTGTTTGCGATTCCACGCGATCCGCTTTCAGTGCAAGATCATTTAATCGGTGTCTACACGAGTGCCTTAATCAAAGATGATGGTTGCTTGCAAGTGGGTATTGGCAAATTAAGTAATGCAGTAGCCAATGCGCTTATTTTTCGACATCAGCATAATGATCTTTATCGCGACTTATGCAATAAATTAGCTATCGATGCGCTCGCACCTTTTGAAACAGGCTTATATGCATCGACTGAAATGATGAGTGATGAATATATGCAGCTTTATCAAGCGGGCATTCTTAAAAAATGTGTCGTTGATGCGGTTGGGCAAGCAGGCATAATTATTCACGCCGGTTTTATTTTAGGGAGTGTTGAACTTTATAAATGGTTGAATGCGTTGCCTGAAGACGAATTAAAAAAAATTAGCATGACGTCAATTGCGCGTACTAATGATTTGTTTTGGTCGCCTGAAATACTGCGTGTACAACGCAAAAATGCCCGTTTTGTAAATGCAGCCATGATGGTGACATTAAGTGGCGCAGTGGTGTCGGATGGTTTGCGCGACGTGCAAGAAGTGAGTGGTGTTGGCGGACAATTCGATTTTGTGAATATGGCGCAAAAACTGGAAGATGCGCGATCGATTATCAATTGTCATAGTGTGCGCAAAGTAAAAGGAAAAGTGACGAGTAATATTATATGGCAATATCCGAATATGACCATTCCCCGCTATTTGCGCGATATTGTCGTGACGGAATATGGAATTGCAGATTGTCGCAGTAAAGTGGATGCGGATGTCATGAAAGCACTTTTAAATGTTACCGATTCGCGATTCCAACAAAAATTACTTCGACAGGCAAAGAAAGCAGGCAAGATCGAAAATGATTATGAAATTCCCGTGCAATTTCAGCAAAATTATCCGAATGTTATTGAATCTATAATTAAGCCATTTCGCGAAAAAGCTTTTTTTAAAACATATCCGTTTGGGAGTGATTTAACGCCGGATGAATTAGTGCTGAAAAAAGCACTTTTATATTTAAAAAATTACAATAAACTAAAATTATTGTTGCGACTTATTTTTGATTGGCGTAAAAAAGCTGAATATCAAAAGTATTTGCTGAGGATGCAATTGGATAAACCGAAAAATTGGCGTGAGTTTTTGTATAAAAGAATTGTGCTAATTTCGTTATTATCTATTCTGTAGGGGCGGACCCCTACAGAAGGCGTAAAATTAGGACGTAACCAAAAGGAATTGGTCATGAAAAATTTTTTAAAATATGGATTATGTGTTTTATTATTTTTATTCGTAAATTCTGCGTTTGCCTGGACTCATTCAATCGAAATTGGCTATGGCTATTCACATGATCCGAATAATATACACTATAATAACTCAGGCGTTTTAATAAATGGCGATATCTTCGCGATTAAACGTTATTCTCAGGCTTTTTGGTCAATTAGCGGAGCGCTAGGGCAGTGGCACACCACAGCGCCGCATAATAAAGATTTAACGACAGCAGCGCTTTCTCTCGCGTTACGTCTATATCCGCAGCAAATTTTAATTCATCCCTTTTATGTGTTAGGTTCCGTCGGCCCTGCCGCGCTTTCTAGCAGAAAATTTTGCGTGAATACCCAAGCAAAAAATCTGACGATTCAGACAATATTAGGTTTAGGCATGGAATTTAAAAATATCGATGCTAATTTTCATTTGGTACATTATTCAAATGCACATTTAGCAACACCAAATCAAGGTTTTAATATACTTTACATGCTTTCGATTGGTTATTTGTTTTAGTAAGTTGTTATCTTGAATGGCCACTGTCTTCCTGAATGGCCACTGTCATCCTGAAAGGTGCCCACTAGAGACGCAAGCACATTACGGACAAAGTTTATATGGGGAACAATAGCGGGGCGCAAGGTGTCCACAGGTCGAGAAACGAAAAA
>CAZAXX010000086.1:0-2652 GCA_964489265.1 uncultured Coxiellaceae bacterium | reverse complement strand
GTCTTGCGATCTGAAGTGTAGGTTCTCCTTATATGAGGAGATCCTTCTCTGCGCTCAGGATGACAGTGGACCATTCAGGATAACAGTTGACCACTCAGGATGACAGTGGACCATTCAGGATGACACAGACACTAGTAACCGACAGCTTTTCCATCCGGCCGTCGATCATCACTGCCGCCATATAAATTATTTTGTACAGGATCAACGAGAATAGCTTCCACCGCACTCCATGGATTTTGTCCTTGATCCACATGATATCCCAGCGCAGATAATTTATTGATGATCCCTTGCGAAAACGTGAAAGGTTCCGTGTAAATCACATCCGGTTGCCATTGATGATGAAAGCGCGGCGCATCGACCGCATCTTGAATATTCATTTGGTAATCGATCACATTCAAAATGGTTTGCAAGGTTGACGTGATAATCCGCGGTCCACCCGGACTGCCAACTACCATAAACAATTTACCATTTTTTAAAATAATAGTCGGTGTCATGGAGCTCAAAGGACGTTTTCCCGGTTGAATTCCATTAACATCACTTTGCACCAAACCAAATTGATTCGGCGCACCTGTCTTCGCCGAAAAATCATCCATTTCATCATTCAGAAAAAATCCCGTATTGCCTGCAATGACTTTTGCGCCAAAATAACCATTCAACGTATACGTGACTGAAACAGCATTGCCTTTTTGATCGACGATAGAATAATGCGTTGTCTCCATTTTTTCGTTGCTAATTTTGCCGCGAATTTTTTTCGCATAGTCTTTTGATGTTAATTCTGAAACAGGATTTTTAACAAAATTCGGATCACCTAATTTATTATTTCGATCAGCAAACGAATGACGCAGTGCTTCCACAATGAAATGCACACTTTGTACGGAATGATAACCCAAATAATTTAATGGATAGCCTTCAAGAATATTCAAAGTCTCGCATAAAGTAACTCCGCCTGAGCTGGGTGGCGGTGCAGAAAAAATCGTGTAATCACGATACTGGCATTTAATGGGTGTTAATTCTTCAACGGTGTAATTCTGAAAATCCCGCAGCGTTAAAATACCACCGTGTGCCTGACTTGCAGTTACAATTGTTTGAGCGATTGATCCTTTATAAAAAGCATTCGCACCTTTTTTTGCAATCAATTTTAATGTGTTGGCCAAATCGGTTTGAATAAGTGTGTTGCCAGCTTGATTATTTTTTAAAAAAATCGCGGCAATATTCGGTTGTTTTTGAAAGTCGTTGCGTGATTCATTGATGAGTTTGACAGCATAGTCTGTCAATACATACCCTTTTTCTGCGAGTTGAATTGCAGGCGCCATGACAGTTTCACGCGGCAATGTGCCATATTTTTTTAAAGCAGTCTCTAATCCTAAAACCGTACCAGGCACAGCGACGGCCAAATAACCTAGTGTGCTTTTGTCAGGAATGACATTGCCTTTTGCATCAAGAAACATATTGCGTTTTGCTTTGAGCGGCGCTTTTTCGCGAAAGTTCAGGAAAGTTGTTTTGCCGTTGGCGAAATGAATTGTCATAAATCCACCGCCGCCAATGTTTCCACAGCAAGGATTCAGCACAGCTAAGGCATAACCGACCGCAACTGCCGCATCTATCGCGTTGCCACCTTTTTGCAAAATAGCGACACCAACTTTCGATGCGATTTCTGACTCGCTAACCACCATGCCATGTTTCGCTGTAACGGGTGTGGTGGCTAACGCATTGAAGGATAAGCAATATAAAAAAAAGATCAGCCAAATTTTTCGCATAAAGTAATCTCGATGTTATACTACCTGCCGATGGTTACATCATAAATTGAAAAGGATTGACGGTAAATGATTAATGAGAATGCTATGGGTGATTTAATGAAATCAAAATCAGTTTTTTATCGAATGAATGTATATCTTCGTTCATTGTTATTTTCTATTCTTATGTCTTTGGCTGTTTTGCTCTATAGTTTCGTGTGCGTATTAGCTTATCCATTACCGTTTCGTTATCGTTATGCCATGATTGCTGCATTCACAGGTTTCATTATTTGGATGTTAAAAATAATTTGTCGCGTCAATTACCAAATTCATGGTTTAGAAAATATTCCTAAAGATCGTGTCGGGATTGTATTAAGCAAACATCAATCGACGTGGGAAACTTTTTTATTACCTAGAATTTTTCATCATTCAGCCATTATTTTGAAACGTGAATTACTATGGGTGCCTTTTTTCGGCTGGGGTTTGCGCTTAGTCGATCCCATTGCAATTAATCGCAAGGATAAAACCAGCGCGATGGAGCAAATTATTTCGCAAGGTAAAAAATGTTTAGACGCAGGCCGCTGGATTATCATGTACCCCGAAGGTACGCGCATTCCATATGGAAAAGTCGGCAATTATCGCGCTGGCGGCACACGTCTTGCAGTTGCGACAGAATATCCAGTGATTCCCGTTGCGCATAATGCAGGAAAATATTGGTCTAAGCGATAATAGCTAAAAAAGCCTGGCACAATTCAAGTGGTGATTGGTCCATTGATTGAAACGAAGGGTAGAAAATCAGAAGAAGTGTTGGCAGAAGTTAAAAATTGGATTGAGAGTACGGTCAAAAAAATTGATTCGTAAAAAGCTTTGTCATCCTGAACGAAGTGAAGGATCTCCCTATATAAGGAGATCCTTCACT
>CAZAXX010000085.1:0-8169 GCA_964489265.1 uncultured Coxiellaceae bacterium | reverse complement strand
ATTTACAAATATCTTGCCAGACGCACCCTCTGATTGTGGAATTTCATTTTCATGATGTGGGAAAATCAAATCTTTGCCGCCGCCATGAATATCAAAACTATCACCTAATAATTGCGCCGACATCGCCGAACATTCAATATGCCAGCCCGGACGTCCCACACCCCAAGGTGAATTCCAGAACGGTTCGCCTGGTTTTGCAATTTTCCAGAGAACAAAATCCAGTGGATCACGCTTCACATCCGAAACATCAACGCGCGCACCACTTTCTAACTCATCAATATCTCGATGCGCCAGACAACCATAATTTGCAAAGCGACGCACCTCATAATAAACATCACCATTGCTCGCGACATAGGCATACTTGTTTTCAAGCAATTTTTCTATCAGCGCAATAATTTGCGGAATAAATTCAGTCGCGCGTGGCTCATAAGTGGGGGATAATAATTTTAATTGCGCCATGTCTTCATGAAATGCTTGCGTATAACGCGTTACAACAGTATTGAATTCTTCACCATTTTCATTCGCACGCTTAATGATTTTATCGTCAATATCCGTGATATTTCGCGCATACACAACCGTATAACCACGATAAGTCAAATAGCGCACCACCGTATCAAACGCCGTAAAGCTGCGCGCATTACCGATATGACAAAAATCATAGACAGTCGGTCCGCAAGCATACATTTTGACTTTATTGTCTTCCAAGGGTTTAAAAATTTCTTTTTCTCGCGTCAAACTATTATAAATTTTTAACATCGCACAATCCCTCTTAATCCATTTTCCTCACTAATTCCAACGCATGATTGAAATGTTGCAAGATTTTTTCAGAGCCAAGTAAATTACCAATATGCACAAGCTCAGGACCATTTTGTTCGCTCGTGAGCGCCACACGCAATGGCATAAATAATTTTTTGCCTGATACATTCAGTTTTACTTTTAAATCATCACAAATACTTTTCAAATCAGTACCGTGTTTTTTTACCGACAATTGCGCTTCTGCAAAAAATGCTTCGCCCGCTTCTTTTAAAATCGCAATTTGCTCATGCGTAAATTGTAATTCACCACCAAAAAATACTTCTGCCCAAATCCGCGCTTCTTGTGGAAATAAAATATTTTTGCGCATGACTTCAGCAAATAAATCACGCTTACTTTCCGGTATTTTTCCTTGAATTTCTACGCCCAGCCAATCCAGTGTCTCAGCATTGCCAAGCACCATGACACATTCTTTTTGCCAATGATCCAATTGATTTTTATCAAAACGTGCGGGCGCACGGCTTAATTTTTCTATTTTGAAATTTGCAGCAAGATCTGCAAATGACATTAAACCTTGTTGCTCATAGGTATGACTTAAACGACTTAAATAATTTAAGACAGCCAGCGGCAAATAACCTTGCGCACGTAAATCATGCAAACTGAAAGCGCCGTGCCGCTTTGAAAGTGGTGAGCCATCATCACCCGTGATTAACGATAAATGTGCGTACTGCGGACCCGGCATGTTTAATGCTTTGAGCAACATTAATTGACGCGGTGTATTTGCCAAGTGATCATCACCGCGCAACACATGCGTGATTTTCATTAATGAATCATCAATCGCATTGCAAAACATAAACGAAGCCGTGCCTTCTGCACGACGAATAATGAAATCACCAATGTCATCACTATTAAAACGTTGCACGCCTTTCACCAAATCAGTGAACTCAATCACTGTTTTGGGTGGCACATGAAAACGTAATGCGGGTTTTGTGCCGCCTGCAATTCGTTTTTCAATTTCTTCTTTACTTAATTTGCGACAAGTACCTGGATAACGTGGCGCCTGGCCACGTGACAATTGGATTTTGCGATTGAGCGCAAGCTCCTGATCCGTACAAAAACAAGCGTAGGCTAAACCTTTATTTTCCAGTTCTTTGTAATACTGATCATAAATGTCATGCCGTTGCGACTGCCAATATGGTTGATGCGGACCGCCAACACCAGGACCTTCTTGCCAGTGCAAACCTAACCAATGCAAATCTTCTTCCAGCATTTCAGTATATTTTTGATCGGAACGAACCAAGTCGGTGTCTTCAATGCGTAACAAAAAAGCGCCTTGTTCTTTGACTGCGAATAAGTCGCTGAATAACGCAGCGCGTGCATTACCAATGTGTAACATACCGGTTGGGCTTGGTGAAAATCGTGTTCGGATCATAAATAAAACCTCAAATATAAGCTCAGATTCTGGCAGACAACATAATTTTTTTCATTTCGCGCACAGCATTTTCCAATCCCATGAAAATAGCGCGAGCAATAATACCATGACCTATGTTTAATTCATTTAATTGTGGAATGCGCGCAATCGCTGCCGTGTTGTGATAATTCAAACCGTGGCCTGCATTCACTACCAAACCTGCTTGATGCGCAAATTCAGCCGCTGCCACAATGCGTTTTAATTCCTTTTGTTGTTCTTCTGCAGTTTTCGCTTCAGCATACGATCCAGTATGAATTTCAATGACTGGCGCTTTGCAACGAAGTGCCGCTTCAATTTGTTTTAAGTCAGGATCAATAAATAACGAGACTTCAATCTTGGCTGCTGCTAAACGCGCGCAAGCATCTTTCACCCGCGCCTCATCCGCAAGCACGTTTAACCCGCCTTCGGTTGTTAATTCCTGACGTTTTTCTGGTACTAAACAACAATAAACCGGTTTGATTTTTTCTGCATAGGCAATCATCACATCCGTGACCGCCATTTCTAAATTGAGACGGGTTAACAAAACTTCTTGAATTAATGTAATATCACGCTCTTGAATATGGCGGCGATCTTCACGCAAATGGACTGTGATACCATCCGCACCACCATTTTCTGCCGCATAAACGGCTTCCACTGGATCAGGATAACGGGTTAAACGGGCTTGCCGTAAGGTCGCGACATGATCGATATTCACGCCTAACAAAATTGGTTCTTTATTATTCATTCTATGGTGACCCCTGTAAACAATTTGCGGCTATGCAGTGGTTGCGGGCCCAAAATATCACCGAGTGCCAAGCGCATTAAACGTTTGATCTCACGTAATGCATCCTGATCATCCAACTGCTCTGCTGCTAACGCTAATAAGTTTTTGCCGGAAAAAACCATTCCTTGCGACACGTTGCTCTCAGATAATTCGAAGCCTTGCTCTGGATAAAACCGATAAAATCGGTCAGCGAGAAATGCTTTACCATCTGGAATCGTATGCTGTAGCTGCAGTCCGTAGCCTAACTCATCGAGTAATTTCTTTTCAAATAACCGTAAGTGCTTTTGCTGTAATTCCGCGCGCTCCAATTCTAACAAGGTGCGATGATAAATGGTATAAAGTTGTGGGTGCGGATCCTGTTTTTGCAGCAAACGGAGCAATAATTCATTGAGATAAAAACCACTTAACAGGCACTCTGCCCGCAATTGAATCGGAGCACCTTGCGGCTCGGCCAACTGCAATGTCATTAATTCTGTTTTACCTTGCCATGAAATGAATAAAGGCGAAAATGGCTGTAATAATGCACGCAACGTCGAACGATTTTTCCTGACCCCTTTTGCAATCAAAGCGATGCGACCATATTCTTCCGTAAAAACATCCAGTAATAAGCTGGTTTCTCGGTATGGCCGATGATGGAGAATAAACGCTGGCTGCAGGGAAATACGCATTGAGAGCCCTATTTAACAAAGACTTTCAAAAATACCGTAATTTTCATCTCACCGCGATACAAATAGTTGGTTTATTTGTCACTGATTTCTTTTGCTGATCCCGGACATTCTTCGCGATGATAGCTTGTGTGGTCATTGCGGTATTTAAGTTTTCCTTAAGAAGTGGCGCGAGTTCCATCCAGTCTGTCAATTCTGTTCGCGCATTTTTATAGACTTCTGCCTGAGGAATAGTTAGTAAAAGTTGTTTGATATTTTCTACCACTTTGGTTGTTAAAGGATTTATTAATAATTCGGCACGGGTCAATTTTGCCTGGATCGAAGAATAACAACTAGGACGCCAATCACTGCGGTCTAATGTTGTTTTTTGCTCTACACTGATTTCATCTAATAGGATCACCGCTTTGTTGCTCAACGAGTTCAGCGATAGTTGCATTTCGGCAAGATATTGGAGACCGATATCGCTATCATTGAAAAAAACAGTATCTAATGCTTTCGCCAAAGACTCTAAATAACTCGCGAATTCTTCTTTATTTTCTATTAACTTTACGTGGGTTTTTTGCAGGCTTGATAACATAATACTTTCCTCCTTGAATAGTGGCTGGATATATTTTATTCAATTTTAAAATGCTCAGCTAGAAAAATATTTAATCTTATAAAATCAATGTATTACGATTTAATCATAAAGTTAGATCACACGCGCATATAGAAAACCGGTAAAATATTTCTATATGCCTAGTTTGTTTACCTCAAATTGTGAATCGGGAGAGATTCTTATGACGAGTAAACATATCGAGCAGAATATTCAAAAATTTATTTCCGACATTATCGAATCGTGTCTCATCACAACTAACTTCGTTAATACACTTCTGGAGCAATGGTTAGCTAATCAATGCCCCAGTTTTGAAACTGCTGAGACAAAAAGACGGCGCGAGCAGGATTTTCAAGTGGCGCGTGAAATTTTTATTGAAAGAGAAATTGAATTCGAGCAAATTTGGCAAAAATACAGAGAAGAAATGTTAGAAGATTTTTTTCTTGAAGAAGAATTGAAAGAACGATTTGCTCATGAAAAAATTTATTATCAACAAGCAGCAATCAATCTGTATCATATCAATGATAAAGTTTTTAGAGATGAAAAAATCAGCCTGACCAAACAAATTTATTTTTCAATTCAATTTTTATCAGCAGAACTGATTGAGTTTGAAAAAATGCTAGATGATTTAGCGCAGCAAGAAAGTTTTCTGGAACAAGCAATCCAACTTCAACATGACATTATTGAACGTGAATACCAGGAAATTTATTCCGGCGCACATAAGGTGTTGAAGTTTGCTTTATCCGAGTCAGAAACCAAACTGGAAATCAGTACCGCTATTCTTTGTAAAATATTAAAGGAAACTATTCCAAAACAATTACGCCGTCAGCATATTTTGCCGCATCAGGTAATTAAAACAGAACAGGATTTGATTGAAAAACATATAGCGGAAAAAATACGCTCACACTTACAAAATCATAATCCAGAGTTAATAGCAGATCATTGCGTTGAAACATTACTAGCATCACCGCATATTGTGAATGTGCAAGATGATATATTTGCGCGCGTACAAGCTAAAAAAAGCGAGAACCCAGCCGCTCATATCGCCTTACAAACTAATCTATCTTTGTTGTCTACCCAACAGCAGGATCTTTTGAATATAGGCGCTGCAAAAGATTGTGCTTTGAGTTTAAAAGAAAGATTATTGAAACAACGTGAATGCTTGCTGAAAATACAAGAACAGGGTTTAAAAACCAGTGAAGATATGCAGCTCGCCAGTAATCAAATAATTGGCTCTGACGAACAACAAACAGTGATAGAGCATCAAAAACGTCTAGCAGATGTCACAAGCTATATTAAGCAGGATAATGAATGCGCTAAAAAAATGGTAGATAAAAAACCCTGTTTGTTGGTACCAACGCAACCGTTTTTTCAACCTGCTAATGCAGCGCGTGGTGAAGGTGTGTTTTCTACAACGTTGCAGGCGCAATTGCGAGTGAAGCGGGATATTTGAAACTAGATTGCCACGTCGCTACGCTCCTCGCAATGACGTTTTGCGCTACGCTCCTGCGATGACGTTTGCGTCATTGCGAGCGTAGCGAAGCAATCCAGTTTTATTCATTATCAAACCCAAGACTACCCAACGCTCTTTCATCATCCGTCCAGTCATCTTTTACTTTAACCCACAAGCGGAGAAATATTTTGCGACCCAACAGTTTGACAATATCTTTACGCGCCGCTGTACCGATATGCTTTAACAAATGCCCATTTTTACCAATCACAATAGGTTTTTGGCCTTCTCGTTCAACCCAAATAACGGCGCTAATATGCAATAACTTGTCTTCTTCCTTCATCGATTCAATAACAACGGTTGTGCTGTATGGCAATTCCTGTTCAGTCGCACGAATAAGTTTTTCGCGGATAATTTCAGCAATTTGAAAACGCTCATTTTTATCAGTGATTTGCTCATCCGGAAAAAGGTGCGGCCCTTCTGGCATCAGTTGCATAATCGTTTTTTCTAACGATTCAACATTTTCCAATTTTTTCGCAGAGATTGGAATGATATGCGCGAAATTAAATTTTTCTTTTAATTTTTCAATTAATGGTAAAGCTAATTTTTTATCTTTTAATTTATCCAACTTATTGATGACGAGAATAACAGGTGAAGTAGCCGCCTCCACTTTTTGCAGCACCATTTCATCTTCTTCTGTCCAGCGTGTCGCATCAATCATGAAAACAACCACATCGGCATCGATGATAACGGAACTGGCCAGGCGATTCATGTAACGATTCATCGCACGCTTTTCAGAGTGATGCAAACCAGGCGTATCAATAAAAACGACTTGCGTCGCGCCCTCTGATTTTATCCCGAGAATTTGATTACGCGTTGTTTGTGGTTTTGCTGAAATGATACTGATTTTTTTACCAATCAATGCATTTAATAAAGTTGATTTACCGACATTCGGACGTCCGACAATCGCAACATATCCGCATTTTGAAATTGAACTCATTTTTTTATAACCTCTAACATAGTGACTGCCGCTTCTTGTTCTGCGCGACGACGGCTGGTGCCTTTACCTATTACTTTAATAGCTTGCACACTGCAGCTAATAACAAATAATTGTTGATGTGCTTCGCCTTCAATAGATTCCACTTCATAAATAGGCAGCGGCATGCGACGACTTTGTAAATATTCTTGCAATTGCGTTTTAGGATCCTTATGACTTGCAGCAGCCGTCAATGAAACTAGCAGCGGCTGATACCAGCGTAAAATACATTCTCGTGTCGCTGCAAAATCACTATCTAAATAAATTGCGCCAATAATGGCTTCCATCGCGCAAGATAGAATGGAAGTACGATCACTGCCGCCACTTTTTAATTCGCCTAACCCTAAACGCATGTAGCGTCCTAATTCAAATTGACGACCGAGCACGCCAAGTGTTTCACGATTGATTAATGTCGCGCGCCAACGACTCAATTCACCTTCCTGCGCACGCGGAAATTGATTAAACAACGCTTCTGCTATGACAAAATTTACAATTGAATCGCCAAAAAATTCCAAGCGTTCATTGTTTTCGTCGCTATTACTACGATGTGTTAATGCGACTTTTAATAAATGTGGATTAGCAAATTTATATCCTAATTTTCGACACAACTCTTCACTCATCAGTGCACCTTTTAATGAATCAACGTTCCGATTCTGTTCCATCTGATTTTATGTAAAAGATCCGCATCCCCATCCCAACTCATCCATACTACACTCGCTTTGCCGATGATATTTTTATCTGGAACAAATCCCCAGTAACGACTATCTGCGCTATCGTCACGATTATCACCCATTGCAAAATAACTTCCGGCAGGAACAATGACATCTTTAAAATCATCATTCGATTTTTCAGGGATTTGAAAAATAGCGTGTTTAATTCCGAATAAATCTTCCTGTTTCTGCACAACATCCCATGCGGCACCATCATCACCTTGATCCGTGGTATTTTGGACAAAGGTTTGTGGAATTTTTTTTCCATTCACATATAAAACTTTATCGATATAACTAATGTGATCACCAGGCAAACCAATCACTCGCTTAATATAATCCACAGATGGATCAGGGGGATAACGAAATACAATAATATCGCCACGTTTTACATCATCAATGGAATACAATTTTTTATGAATAACTGGTAAGCGAATACCGTAATCAAATTTATTTACTAGAATAAAATCACCAATCAATAACGTTGGCTTCAGCGAACCAGATGGAATACGAAAAGGTTCAAATAAAAATGAGCGTAACAAAAATACCACTAGCAGCACGGGAAAAAACGAACGTGCATAATCAAAAATAAGCGGCATTTTATCTTGTTTTGCTGCTGCGCGTTTTCTCGCAAAAAAGATCATATCGAGCAGTGCAAGCACGCCACAAATGAGAGTTGCATAAAATAAAATAAGTTCAAAATTAAAATTCATATTATTTCTTATCCAGTTT
>CAZAXX010000084.1:0-9051 GCA_964489265.1 uncultured Coxiellaceae bacterium | reverse complement strand
TTGTTAAATTGTTGCTGGCAAGCGGTCAAGAAGAAGATGCAGCAAAAAAAGTGAAAGGTGAAACGAGCGCTACCTTCAGTGATCAGCAACGACATTTACGCGATTTAGTTTTTGAAGCAGTTCAACAAAATGTAAGTGATATCCATATTCAAGTACGACAAACCTATACCAAAATTCGCATGCGCCAAAATGGTGAATTGCGTGTTTATGCAGAATGGTCAGAAAAATTAGGCAGAGAGCTCGCTTCAGTTGCTTTCAATAAAGAAACCGATCATGCCACTTCACATTTCAATCCACTTGTTCCACAAGATGCATCTATGCCATTAAAAATGAATGGTAAAGATATCCGTTTGCGTTTGGCTAGCGTACCAGCGCATGGTGGCTTTGACATGGTCATGCGTATCTTGGCGACGGGCCAAGAAAAAGTAAACACACTGGAACAATTAGGTTATACACCTAAACAAATTGAAATTATCAAAATGGCACTCAAGTTGCCATTCGGTGCAATTATCGTGGCGGGCCCCACAGGTTCTGGTAAAACAACAACGCTAGCTGCTTGTATGGAAATGGTCGAGTCATCACAAAAATTATATTCCATTGAAGATCCAGTTGAAAAAGTTGTTGAAGAAGCAACGCAAGTTCCCGTGAATACCGAAAAAGAAGATCGTAGTTTTGCAAGCATGGGACGCGCTGCTTTGCGTATGGATCCAGATGTTATTATCTTAGGCGAAATGCGCGATGAAGATACGGCGAGTGTAATGGTGCGCGCATCCATTACCGGTCACTTAGTTTTAACAACATTACATACAAATCGTGCCACCGCTATTATTACGCGCTTAGTTGATATGGGTATTTCACCAGTGATGTTGAGTGATAGCAGCGTACTCCGTTGCTTGTTATGTCAACGTCTTATTCCGACAGTCTGCCAAAAATGCGCAATTCCATTGCGAAGCTCTCCCAAGCACCAACAATTTATTCCTGATTGGGAAGCAGTGCTTGGCAAAGATATTGTTGATACTGCACGCGCACGCGGACCTGGTTGTCCGAGTTGTCATGGAAGTGCTGTAGGCGGACGAACAGTGTGTGCCGAAGTGGTATGGGTTGATGAAGAAGGCCGTCAATTTATTCAAAAATGTGATACGCTTAATTGGGAAAAATATTTATTAGCCAACGGTTGGATGGATTTTCATGGGCGCGCTGTGCAACTGATAAGAGAAGGTATTTGCGATCCATTCGATGCTGAAAAAGTCGTTGGTCCCATCAATCCTTCAACCAAAGCCAGCGTTTACAAATATCAATAACCAGGGTCTGTTTACAATTGGTTTGAGGAGTTTAAAAAATGGGGAATCGAGTCAAAATCGTCGCAAATTTGAGGCGAATAGCATGGCTATTTAACGAAAATTTGCGACGATTTTGGCCGATTCTACCGCTTTTTAAACTCCTCAAACCAATTGTAAACAGACCCTAGTCACTCAGAAGAGAGATCGATATGGCAGAATATGGCGAAACGTCGGCAACGTCTGGCAGGTTCTTGCAACGTTTAAAGCGTTTACAATTCGGTGGAAAATCTCAGCTCGCTTTCCTTGAAGATTTATATACGCTGGTCTCCGATGGTATTCCAGCCAACAGAGCTATTGAAATGATGGCGCAAGCCACGACTGGAATAACAAGAGATGTTGCTTTATCTATAGCACAAAAAATTTCAGAAGGTCAGGCATTAGCAGATGGTATGCGTGACTGGTTTTCTATTAACGTAGTAGAAATTATTCGTGTCGGTGAAGAAGGCGGCGCATTAGTCGAAACTCTCAAATCCGCAATTAAAACATTAGGACAACAAAGTGGTGCGTTAGGTGCTGTGATTAGTGCTGTGACTTATCCTTTGATGGTTATTACCATCGCTTGCAGCATTATTGTGTACCTGAACGGTTCTGTATTCGTTCAGTTTCAAGATATAAAACCAATGGACCAATGGCCACAAGCCGGACGCGACTTTGTTCATACAGCAGAAATGATTAAAAATGGATGGTGGGTAATGCTTATTGCTCTCATTGTAGCTGCATTCATCATACGCCGGATAATGACTAACTATGTTGGAGAGTTACGCCCAGTCATCGATAGAATTTTTCCTTTCAATATTTATAGACGATTTGCTGCCGCACGAGTCATGGAAACTTTGGGACTACTCGTTGCAAATGGTGTTGTATTTAAAAACGCAATTAAAGTCATGCAATATCAGGCCAATCCTTATATCGCATCGCATCTTGTCATGATGGAACACTTGATGGCGATGGGTAAAGGAAATATAGCGGATGTTTTATCAACAGGATTGATTGAAGATAAAAGTATTTTACGTCTGCGCGTCATGGCAGAAGTGAAAGGTTTCGAACATGGTTTAGTACGTATGGGCGTACGTGGTGCGGAAGAAAGTACAAAAACACTCGCATTAATTTCAAAAATATTTGGCGGTGCATTGCTCGCAGTGGGTGCGTATTTAATTATTGTTATTATCAGAGGAATTTATTTAACCGGTATGGCAATGGGTAGTTAAAATTAAAAACGAGGGCTACGCTTGATTAGAAGTCAGAAAGGTATTTCATTATTAGAATTGATGTTGGTGTTAGCCATCATGGCTTCCGTCGTCGTTTTTGGCTTGCGGGTATTTTCGCAGTTTCGATATCAAGTCGATGAAAAACGTATTTTTGCGAATGTGGATCAACTCTTTTTAGCAATGAATAATTTTTATCGTGCGAACTGCCGACAAACATTGGATAAAAACGGAAATTCATTATCACCCGGCAGATTGGATCCTAAGGTGGTTGATCCTACCGGCCTCGGCACCATTTCGCTAAATATACAAACTGATTTAGTCACACCCGGTTTTTTAACAAATTGGCGCCCTCTCAATCCATTACTTGATAATTCGCCTACGCCTGATCAAGGATATTATGTTCAATATATTCGTGTGACCCAGGGTCCCACCTCACAGGATCCCACTGCGAATGCTTTTGCATGTGTCGGCAGCACAAATCCACCGTCATGCGATAAAACAAGCGGGGCGCCAATAGATCCATCCCAACCCATGGATCAAACAAAACCAACTGTTGTTAATCCTGCCGTGCAGTCACACGATGTGCGGTGGCTTGCGCAAGTTGCAGTAAAACTATCGGCTAAATTAACTTCTGCGCAACGGACGCAGATCATGCAAGATTTAAGTGCGCAATGTATTTCATCGCTTGCTGGAAGCCAAGTTTTACCTTGTACACCGACGCCTGCTGCAGATGTTTATATTGTTTGGGTAAGAGGCGTTTATAATGTTTCTCCAGAGATTATGTCAGAATATTGGATAATGGATCCTGTATTGAAGCAATTTGTTAATCAATATACAAATGATCCTATGGCAGGTTTATCCGGTGTGAAAAACGAAACAACTGACTCCAGCACCGGAAAAAAATGGTATGATGCACAGAATTATTTATGTGGCGGATAAGCTCATGAGTCATTACGAACGGAAAATGAAAGGTTTCAGTTTACTTGAAATACTGCTCGTTCTTGTTATTGTCAGCACGCTGGTTGTGCTAATGCTAAATTACACAACACAAAAATCGGATGAATTGCGTCGCGATAAAACTGTGATGCAAATAATGCAGATCTTGAATGCCTCGATGAGTTTTTACGTCAACAAATCCTATTGGCCCATGGCAGGTGCGACTACCCCAAATCCACCTACTCCCATTTGCGGCACTACCACCTGGAGCGATCTTAGCAATTTACGAACAGCACCTAACTTTTTTATTCCAGCAACGATTTCTCAAGATCCTTATGGAAATGATTATAGAATTAACTGTAGTACGGACCCGAACGGCGGTGGCTTTTATATTACTGCCAGAGCAAATAATACAGTCAATGCGCAGATTATCGCAGGAAAATTGCCGATGGCATTCATTACGGATTCGGCTGGTCTCAATACGAATCCACCGGTGCAATCAGGACAATGTCAGGGAACTACGCCCAACAGTACTAATTGTAATAACGTCGTAGCCAGTGTCAGTATTCCAGGCCAAAATTTAAATAATGCTCGATCAGTCAATTTTGCAGCTGTTTATTACAGTGGATCGTGTGTTCCAGCACCAAATTGTCCAGTTGGAATGTCGCCTAGCGTCATTGTAGCGCCTTCTTCTGTGACAGGTGTAAGTGATACGTCAACCTGTACTCCTGGACCACCTCCAGTTTGTACGCCTAGTGTTTATCCTCTGAGTAGTTTTACTGCATTTGCACGAGGAGGTGATTCACTAGGGAATCCTGTTGATCCAAATAATCCAGGTCCTTATGATTGCGCTGTTACAGTTGCACCTACTAATCAACAATGCTGGGCTACCGCTGGCGGTGCAACTACATTTCCTAACAACGCAGGCGTGAAGTATTGGAGAGTTTGTCTTGCTGTTTCAACACAAAACGGTTTGGTCTATCCCGCAAGTTCAGCTTATCCTACGTACGATCAACAAGGCAAAGTAATGGGAACTATTATCGCGATTACTCGATGTGTTCCAAATGCCGGCTTAGAAAGTCCATCCGGTTCTACGAGTGTATGGCAACCGAATGTTGGCTTTAAACCATAGGGTCAACAGACCCTAATCTAAAACCAATTCTAAATTTATTATCCCCGCACAGACGGGGATTTTTTTGGCTACAATTATAAGAAAATTTATTCGCGCAAGAATTCAAGATCACAAATTTTTAAGCTTACACATTTTTAATAAATCGCTTATACTTGCTTTTAGTTTTGGGATTTGTTGAGATAGGCATATGATTTAATGGAGTATCGCTATGAAGTGCCTCGCCACAAAGATAAGTTTGATTTTCTTTATGCTGCCGACAGTCACATTTGCTGCTTGGCAAGTTTCGAAACCAGAAGCAGCTGTGCCAAACGAACCTTTCTTTCAAGCTGGAACGCAACAAAATACTGCATTTATCCCGACATATGGTAACAGTGCTTTTCCAAATAAATTTGCAAGCTTGAGCCGACCGGCAGCAGTTTATGCGATTAGTGTGAGCGGTTCATTAAAAGAAAATATTGAAAGAATCATGGATAGATATCACTGGCGAGTCGTTTGGAAAGTTCCCTATGATTATAATTTTGATGGCCGTGTAACAGGCTCAAGCTTGCCTAATGTAATTGAAAAATTACTACAGCCATTTCCATTGCAAGCACAGATGTACATGTCTAACCGTACGATGACTGTTGTTCTGAGGAAAGTATGATGCTTTATCAACGAATTCTTTTACTATGTTTATCTACTATTATATTTCTTACTGGATGTAATCCAGCGGTCTATAACCAGGCCGAAGCCAATGTTGCTGATGTGACGCAACGTGCGACTGAAGCACATGCAAAAATGGCTGCAACGGTGAATGCCAATCCGACCTTGTTAATGAATCAAGGAATATATGTAGATAAAACGCCTATCAGCTTAGCAAAACAACCGGCGTGGCTGAATAACAGGATTATTTTGCGCGGCGATCAACTACCATTTTCTTATTACAGCCGAATTATTGTGAGTGGCGGTGGGCGCAATATCATAACTCACTATCAAACTGGGTTGAATGATAAAACAACAGTAACAATGAATTACTCTGGCAGCGTGAAAGGTGCTTTGGACATGCTAGCCGCGAAAACTGGATTGATTTATTCAGTTAATTGTAACGATATTTATTGGCAAACTTTTATAACAAGAACATTTGACATCGCATTTATGCCAGGCTCGTCGGATTATATGATGGGTAAAGCGTCGGGTAGTGGTTCATCAGGCAGTGGTGGTGGCAGCAGCGGCGGCGGCGGTGGTGGCGGCTCAGGCGGTGGTACCACTTCAATCACAGGAACAATTGATGATAGCGCGTCTGCGCAATATAGTAATTTGAAAGGAACTATATCTATCTGGAAAGATCTTGAAACCTCAATCAAGCAATTATTATCTCCAGATGGTAGGGTCATGGTCTCTGAGGCAACAACATCCGTTACGGTTCGAGATAGACCTAGCAATGTTGCATTGATAGGACAATTCATTAACAGAATAAATACGAATCTCTCAAAACAAGTTCTTGTCAAAATTGAAGTACTGCAAGTCACACTTGAAAGTGATTTCAATTTTGGGATCAACTGGGATGTCGTCCAAAGAGCATTTAACAATGGTACTTATAAATTGGTGGCGTCAAATGGTTCGCCCATCGTGTTGCAGACAGCAACTCAATTAGCGGGTGTTGGCGTTCCTAATATTTACGGTGTTAATAATAACTTTACAAACAATGCTGGTGTCGCCACAGGAAACGTAACCGGTATTCTTGCTCTAGTAAATGCACTGCAAGAACAAGGTAAAGTTTCTGTTGTAACGCAACCGCAAGTACTTTGCCAAAACAACCAAGTATCTCAAATTCGAATTATCGATCAGGCGGGATATCTTGCTAGTATACAAACGACAGCGCTTGCCGGTTCAACACCGAATGGAAGTTCTATTACCTCGCAAATTACGCCGGGAGCAGTAGTGACTGGATTAACCTTGTATGTACTTCCCAAAATATTGGGGAATAAAGTGTATTTACAGGTGAATGCTGACTTATCCAGTAATTTAGGACTCACTACTATTTCATCAACGGGGCAAACAGTTACGGCTTCTTCCACCAATTCGGCTGCAGCAATTCAGGTGCCGCATATTCAACAGAAGCAGTTCAACCAACGCAGTGTCATTTCATCAGGCGACACATTGATATTGGCTGGATTTAGACAAACAAACAACATTGTTGGAGCAGCACAACTATTTAATTCACAAGCATTGGGCGGTAGAACGGCACAACAAGTTAGTACCGAAACTGTCGTGTTAATTACACCAGTTATATTACGCGGACTTGCATAATGCCATATATTACTCGTGATGATGGTGAACGGTTTATAATTCCGTCTTATCGCGATATCTTAAGCGCTAAGAAACCAGCACTTCTCAAAAAAGAAGTGCTGTTGCTTAGTACGAATTATGGCGAATACATCACGCTGCAAAGAAAGAATATCGATCAATATGAAGCAGCATTCTCCCCTGATCCAGGCTATCTACTCGGCGAATCTGTTTGGCATTACTTCAAGCGTCCTAGAGATTTAATTTATTGCGAAGCAATTCCAAATACGTCAGAAGCGATTCTTGTGATTGTAAAAGGCGGAAGCGTTTATTTGGATGGCAGTTTTCCTGTTGATAGCATTCCAGATGAACTTATTGTTTTTAGAACGCAACAAAATAGTTTTGAAATTTATATTCAGGGCGATGTTCCAATCAGCCAAGCGCCAGAAGAAGGCAAGTTTGCACTGGATACATCATCCGTCAAATCTTTTAATATTTTACCCGAGCCTATTTTTCCGACGCTGCCAACGAATAAAAATTTTCAACTTCGATTGGTCGATACGGTATTAAAAGCGCAAGGTATTGGTGTTGTACCAGTAAAGAAAATTGTAGGCGTTATTGTTGTATTAGTCCTTGCCTGGATAGCATTTACTTTTTTCACCACACATAAAAAAGTCGAAGCGCCAATCCATGTCGCTGAAGCTAATCCGTTACAATTATATATAAACACACTGATATCACCTGCCCCCGACGCAGAAATTCAAGGAGTGGCAAATGGTCTTAGGGAGTTCTTTTCAATACCAGGCTGGTCTCCTACGACTGTCGAGTATAGCAATGGGATTTTACAGGCCAATGTAAAATCAGCAGGAATTAAAACCAGCATGTTATTTAAATGGGCAGATCAAAACGGCGCTAAGGTGCTCATCCTGCCGGATGGTGTCTACATTGGCATCGCTGTCAAACCACCCGTTCGTGGAGCGGCGACGTCAATTAGCCCCTTACAAAAAGTTATTGCGGAAGTTATTGATCGGATTTCAACAGTTATTCCAGGAAATAATTTGACGTTAGGCAATACGATGAATAAAGGAAATTTTTCTGAAGCTGAATTAACAATTATTTTTAACACTCTCACCATTGATACTTTTTCCTTACTGGGGGAACAATTTAAAGGCATGCCTTTAGTACTCACCAAAGTAAGTTTAACGATAAATAACGGAGCTTTATCGGGCACCATTATTCTTAAAGCATTAGGGAATTAAGCTATGGCGGATGACAAATCAAAATTTTCAATGTCGACAGTAACGACAAAGCAAAAAGTAATAGGTGTTGCAACGGTCGTTATCGTTATCTTTTTAATTTATGAAGTAATCGGAATGTTTTCTGGCGGTGGTTCAGCACCGGCAGAATCATCTGCTCCTGCAGCAATGCCTGCAAAATCAATGAGTGCGGCGAGTCCAGCGGCCCAAACGCCAGGAGGCACAGCAATGCCTACCGGGATGCCACCAGCTCAACCGCAACCTACTGCGGTGCCAAGCACAGGCCCAGTTGTAGCGACGAGCGCGGCGCCAGCGCCTAAAGATACCGAAACAATGAAAGCGCAAGATGAGCAACAAAAAGCCTATTTAGATTCACTTAATCAATTACAATTACTCAAGTTGAAGCGTGATATTGCAGAAACTAATCAAGCTATTGCTGCAGCAAGATTAGCAACAGAGACAGCAAATAAGAGCATGAGTGACTTGTTGACGACACCAGCTGTTCCAGCAGCGCCAGCGAGTAGTTTTTTAGGTAACATGACAGGTACAACGGGAGTTCCACCCAATATGCCGCCACCGGTCATGGCAGAAACCGATCAAGTAAAACCACCGCCGCCAGCAGAAACTCCTTACACTGTCATTTCAGTGTCAATGCAGTCCCAGCGTTGGACCGCCGTTTTAGGCACTCAAGGAAAACTCTATAGTGTCTCAATAGGCGACACATTAGATGATGGGTCAACAGTCGCATCTATCAATAGAACGGGTGTTGTGCTTGTGAAAGATGGCAAGCGAAGAAAGATTGGGATTGTTAGTACGATTTAACGTTCTGAAAGAGTTGTCATCCTGAACGAAGTGAAGGATCTCCCGAAAGATATGAGGAGATCCTTCGAGCAAAAAGCGCTCTCAGGATGACA
>CAZAXX010000083.1:0-9115 GCA_964489265.1 uncultured Coxiellaceae bacterium | reverse complement strand
GAAATATGACTGTCGGGATCATTCCAGGCTGCTGTGGTCGGCGTGCGATAGATTTTTGCGCCCAAGGCTTCCAACACAACTTGTTTTTCGTGGCTCATTTTTTCTGGCATGGTAATAATAATTTTATAGCCTTTCACTGCGCCTGCGAGTGCAAAACCAATTCCAGTGTTACCGGAGGTGGCTTCAATCAATGTATCACCTGGTTTAATGTGGCCAGCTTTTTCTGCTTCTTCAATCATATTGTCAGCAATACGGTCTTTGACAGAACCGCCTGGATTTAAAAATTCACATTTACCATAAATTTCACACGGTAAATCGCTCCCAATTCGATTAAAGCGGACGAGCGGCGTTTTACCTATGTAGTCTAGTATGTTATTCAATCTCATGTTTTTTCCTTTAATTTTGTGTTGCGACGGGGAACTCAATACTTTTAAATTTTAT
The DNA here is from genome assembly GCA_964489265.1 of uncultured Coxiellaceae bacterium. Lineage (GTDB taxonomy): Bacteria > Pseudomonadota > Gammaproteobacteria > DSM-16500 > DSM-16500 > CAYRUP01. Next base: position 8,674 of record CAZAXX010000083.1, on the reverse strand, counting down.
GACTTTGCAAAACGAACTATATCGATAAGGCGTCAATTTTCCTGAGAGGGAGATGATCATCGATTGCCTGGAAAGTATGCCATCTTCCAGCCGACAAAAATTATGAATCACTGCAAAAGGACCCCATTTTACAGTGGACGCCGTTACTCGATAGGAATGCCCATACGTAAATGCGATCCAGAAATTATCTTCACGTTTGATGTCAAACATATAAGGTATAACCACGCCAGTATCTTCATCACGAATGATTAAAAGCCAGGTAGGACTTCCAATCACGGAGCGAAAATAGGTATTAATTTGTAGCGTTTGGCCAAAGGGATTCTGCGCGCTTGCGGAGGTCATGCATAAACTCAACCAAAATAAGGCAAAAAGTTTCCTGATTGTCATGGCAACTATTCCCACCTGCGGTTGAAAATTTTATTTTACCGTTAGTAGCGGCGCAATGCCCGCACAATTTGTATTAAACACAAAACGAAAAAGCCAATAAACCAGATCAATGACCATTCAGCCATGCTGAGATTTAAAAATTCCCAACCTTTCTGCGAGCACTCTGCTGTTCCTTGCATGATTTTTGCGATGAATTGATCGAATGGCAGTGCATGCATGAGATATTGCAAGCTGACACTGCAATCTGCATTTATATCTGGTGGCAAATGCTGTAACCAAACTTGACGCCCGGAAAGTAAAATGCCTAGCAATGCAATAAGACTTGCGAGTATGCCAAAGAAAGCAGCCCCGCCTTTTCGAGAACCAAAAATCCAGCCGAGAAAAAAGAATATGCCTAAACCTGCGAAAGTGAGGCGTTGTAAAATACATAATGGGCACGGAATAAAACCATCAAATTTTTGTAAATAATAAGTGACAGCTAATAATCCCAGGGTGAGAAGACATCCAATAAAATACGTGGCGCGCTCAGAAGGCAGTTTCATAATTTTTTCTCTTTATCGTGGGTTAACCAGTTTTGTAGTATCAATTGTGCAGCGACTTGATCAACTTGTCCATTCTGTAATGCTTTATAACCTCCTTCTTGAAATAAACGTTCGCGCGCATCTTTGCTGCTTAAACGCTCGTCCATTTCATAAATAGGGATTTGATAGCGCTCTTGCAATTGTTGGGCAAATTGCCGCGCTGACTGGGTCAGTGGCTGCTCAGTGCCATCCATATTGAGGGGAATGCCAATCACGAACGCATCCGGTTGCCATGCTTTCATCAATTTATTCAATTCGTTCCATGGCGGTTGACCCTGGTTGGTTTTAAGGGTCGTTAATGGACGCGCGGATTCTGTGACGGTTTGGCCAACTGCAACACCAATTCGTTTCATGCCAAAATCAAAGCCGAGCAACACTGTATGAGTTGTTTTATTCATTAAGCGGCATTATAGGGTTTGTTGAGGATGGGTTTCAACAAACCCTAGCGAATTAATAATAATTTTTCCGCAATTCCAAATCGCGCAATTGCACTAATAAAGTGGCGGCCGGCCACGGCAGGAACAGTGCGAATATCACAATTTGTAAACTTATACTGAATAAATCCGGACGTAGCGGTTCAAAGAAATAAATATGAATATTAAATTGGAATATTTCTCGAATAATGACTAAAACGATGAAATAACAGATCCAGGGTAAAACTTGCAAAATACACGTTCTCCACCAGTTTTTCCAAACGAGAGCGACGCTCTTTTTTAAGGAAGATAAAGCATTTTTGTCTTCTGTCAAAATCAGGGCTAAATAAAAATAAAAGAGAAAATAAATATAAATAATTGCGAAAAACTGCAAAATAAACGTAGAACCAATGATCCAATAATTCAGCGTGGAACTTAATGCGGTGGGTCCTGCCAGTAAATAAAGTCCTAAGCTTACAATATTAACCAATAAAAAAACTAAACCCTGCAGGATGACCGCAACTAAAATATAGGGGGTTTTCTTGAGTGCGGTTTTAAAATCTTCGAGGATAGTTTCATGCTTTCCGATAATTAAACATTTAATTCGCCACAACATGGCAGTGAATAAGATTAAACTGCAAACATCGATGAGCAAAAATAATATTTTTTCTCGTGTAAATGGCGATGGATCAAATACGGCATCGTGACCAGTGAGTGCCGTGACAATGCGTGGTGTGAAAGCAATGATAGAAAGTACCAGCGCGAATAAGAAAACATGGATAAACGACTTAAAATAGAGTGATAAGCTGCGAATAAATTGCCGACCTATCGATTCTGGAGCAACCGCGTGTGTGAATTGCATAAGACCTACTTCCATGTAAGTAAGATAGTCTTTACAGAGTAAACTTATTTAGATCTTTCATCAAGAGAACATGGCCCACTGATTTTCGTGCCCGAGCCCGTGTGCGTGCCCGGGCACGAAAAATCAGTGAGTCCGCATGAGGTTGTGACACTTCACCCCGACGCATCATCCCAATTTTTCCCTGCACCAATATCAACTAACAATGGCACATTAAGCTTAGCCGCTTCCATCATGTGCGTGCGAATAATCTCTATCATGTCGTTGACTTCATCATCTGCCACTTCAAAAACAAGTTCGTCATGCACTTGCATAATCATTTTTGCCGACGTTTTATTTTCTTGTATCCATTTATCCAGGGAAATCATGGCACGCTTAATGATATCCGCCGCACTTCCTTGTAATGGCGCATTAATTGCCGTACGTTCCGCAGCTTTTTGCCGCATCATTTGGCTGGAATTAATATCGGGCAAATAAAGTCTGCGTCCCCAAAGCGTTTCTACATGGCCTTGCGAATGCGCTTTAATACGCGTATTTTCCATATAGTTTTTCACCATGGGATAACGTTCAAAATAACGATCAATATAATCTTGCGCAGCGTTGCGATCGATACCGAGTTGTTTTGCTAAACCAAAAGCAGACATGCCATAAATCAAGCCGAAATTAATGGCTTTTGCTGCACGACGTTCTTCTGAGGTCACTTTATCTAAAGAAAGCCCAAGCACTTCTGCAGCGGTTGCTGTGTGCACATCAAGATTTTGTTCAAATGCGTTTAATAAATTCGGATCACCCGAAATATGTGCCATGATGCGTAATTCGATTTGTGAATAATCCGCGCTAATTAATTGGTAACCTTCCGGCGCGATAAATGCTTGTCGAATGCGCCGTCCTTCTTTGGTGCGCACGGGAATATTTTGTAAATTGGGATCCGATGAAGATAAACGCCCTGTTGCTGCACCTGTTTGATTATACGAAGTATGAATTCGCCTGGTTGCTAAATTAATTTGTTCCGGCAAACGTTTGGTGTAAGTCGTAATTAATTTACTTAACGTGCGGTACTCAATAATGAGTTTTGGTAATTCATAATCCAGCGCCAATTCTTGTAAAACAGCTTCAGCAGTCGATGGTTGTCCAGTCGGTGTTTTTTGCAGAATAGGTAGTTCAAGTTTGGTATACAAAATTTCTTGCAATTGTTTTGGTGAATTTAAATTGAATTCACCTCCCGCTAATTGAAATGTTTCTTGTTCTACTTCTTTTAAACGTTGTTCGAGTTCGCTGCTCTGTTTCACTAATTTATCGACATCAATGAGCACACCATTTTTTTCCATTCTGGCGAGCACGGGAACAAGCGGCATTTCAATTTCTTCAAATACTTTTTTTAAGCCCGTTTCTTTTGCTAATTTTGCCATGAATGTGTGATGTAGTTGTAAGGTGACATCAGCATCTTCTGCAGCGTAGGCTGCAGCGGATTCAATATTTATTTTGTTAAAAGGAATTTGTTTTACGCCTTTTCCTGCAATATCTTCATAACTAATCGTGCGCCAGCCTAAATATTTCAGTGCGAGTGCATCCATACCATGATTGTTGCTCGTGCTATCAAGTATGTAAGATTGCAGCATAGAATCAAAACCAATGCCTTGTAATTGAATGCCGTGATTTGCTAACACTTCCATATCATATTTTAGATTATGACCGATTTTTTTAATGCGCGGATTTTCTAATAGTGGTTTGAGAGTTGCTAACACGTGCTCACGATTTAATTGTGCGGGCGCATTTTCATAATCATGTGTCAGTGGAATGTAAACCGCTTTACCTGGATGAATTGCAAAAGAGAGACCCACTATTGCAGCATCCATATAATTTAAACTTGTTGTTTCTGTGTCGAAAGCGAAAAGCTCAGCTTGATTTAATTCCGTGATCCAGCGATTGAGATGTTCTTCCGTATGAATAATTTCATAACCGGCATGCTTTTGATTAGAACTGTCTGGCGCTTTTTCTAAAATATCATTGAGCCAATTTTTAAATTCAAGCTCGCGATAAAGTTCAGTGAGTTTTTGATTGTCTGGCGCGGTGCGTTGTAGTGCTTGAATCGTTATATTTAAATTAATATCCAGTTTGATCGTCGCGAGTGTTTTTGCTAAAGGAATTTGGCCTAAGCTGGCACGTAAATTTTCTCCGACTTTTCCTTTGACTTGGTCAGCGTTGGCAATGATGTTATCTAACGAACCATGTTCTATTAGCCATTTTACTGCGGTTTTTGGGCCAACTTGCGGAACGCCTGGAATATTGTCAACACTGTCACCGACCAATGCAAGATAATCAACGATTAATTCGGGCGGTATTCCAAATTTTTCTTTAACAGTATCTGGCGTTAATATGGAATTAGTCATGGTGTTGATGAGTGTGACATGTGCGTCAACGAGTTGTGCTAAATCTTTATCGCCGGTTGATATCACTGTTTCAACGCCCGCCTGGCTCGCCATTCTGGCTAACGTGCCAATCACATCATCGGCTTCCACGCCCTCTTCCATCAACAAAGGAATTCCCATCGCGCGAATGATATCGTGGATCGCTTGAATTTGTTTTACTAAATCATCCGGCATTGCTGAGCGATTTGCTTTGTAGTGTTCATACAAGTCATCACGAAATGTTTTTCCTTTCGCATCAAAAACTACAGCAATGAGATTTGGCTGATAGTCTGTGAGTAAACGGCGCAACATATTGGCGACACCGTAAATCGCACCGGTTGGAAAACCTTTTGAATTGGTTAACGCTGGCATTGCATGAAATGCACGATATAAATAGGATGAACCGTCGACGAGGATCAACGGGCTGGTAATATTTTTTGTCATGAAAAGATGCCCCAATAATTTTATGAAAGGTATACTATGCGGGGCAAAAAGAAAAGCTGTCATATGCTTGCACAAAACACCCTGAGTTGTTTGTTCCTTTTTTTAGTAAATTAAATCCTTGTTGGATCGTTTCTAGTTTGCTGGGTAAACTGTGGTACTATGGCCAACGTATCAAAAATAATGTAAGTGGGAGAAGTGAGTGAGCGCAACGCTTTGGGAAAGATGTCTAAGTTGTTTGCAGGATGAGTTTCCGTCACAGCAATACAATACTTGGATTCGACCGTTACAAGTTGAGCATGTTGATCAGCGGCTCACTTTGTTTGCGCCCAATCGTTTTGTGTTGGATTGGATCAATGAGCGCTTTCTGGATCGGATCAGAGAGTTAGTCAGACAATTTAGTCATGCCGAACCCCCTGCTATTTTTCTGGAAATTGGCAGCAGCACGCGTACCGAAACGGGCGGCTCTGGTTCTGGAACGACAACCACAACGAATAAAGCGCAAGTTTCCGCAACGCCCACCGTGCAAGCCGCTACTAAAGCACCAGCCGATGTGGTGCCGAATCACCAGAGCAATATTAATCCCAAGCATACGTTTGATAATTTTGTGGAAGGTAAATCCAACCAATTAGCAAAAGCCGCGTCACTGCAAGTCGGTGAAAATCCAGCGGTGGCTTATAACCCACTTTATCTATATGGCGGTGTTGGGCTGGGCAAAACGCATCTTTTGCATGCAATTGGCAATCAAATTATTAGAAATAACCCCAATGCAAAAGTTCTTTATTTGCATTCAGAACGTTTTGTCGCCGACATGGTAAAGGCGCTGCAAACCAACTCGATGAATGAATTCAAACGGTTCTATCGCACCGTGGACGCACTGTTGATCGACGATATTCAATTTTTTGCTGGGAAGGATCGTTCACAAGAAGAATTTTTTCATACATTCAATGCGTTACTGGAAAGCCAGCAACAAGTTATTTTAACCTGCGATCGTTATCCTAAAGAAATTAATGGCGTAGAAGAACGCTTAAAATCACGTTTTGGTTGGGGCCTCACTGTGGCTGTCGAACCGCCGGAGCTTGAAACCCGTGTGGCAATTTTGATGAGTAAGGCGGAGTTGGCGCATATTGATCTTCCATATGAAGTCGCATTTTTTGTCGCAAAACGCATACGTTCTAATGTTCGCGAATTAGAAGGTGCTTTGAAACGTATCATGGCAAATGCGCATTTTACGGGTAAACCGATCACGCTCGATTTTGTTAAAGATGCGCTGCGTGATTTGCTGGCCTTACAAGATAAATTAATCACAATTGAAAATATCCAAAAAACCGTTGCGGAATATTACAAAGTCAAAATTGCTGATTTATTATCTAAACGACGCAGCCGTTCCGTTGCCAGACCGCGACAAATGGCGATGGCGTTGGCGAAAGAATTGACTAACCATAGCTTGCCAGAAATCGGCGATGCCTTTGGTGGACGTGATCATACGACGGTATTGCATGCATGTCGTGTTATCGCAGAATTTAAAAATTCGAATCAGGATGTGGAAGAAGACTATACCAATCTGCTGCGAATTTTGACGACCTAATCTTTTTATTAATGTAGAGCAGAACTATGAAAGTCACCATTCAAAGAGCGGCATTACTTAAACCTTTGCAGATGATCAGCGGAGTTGTTGAACGTAGACAGACGTTACCGATTTTAGCCAACGTATTGGTGACGGTAAAAGATCAAATGTTGTCGTTAACCGCAACCGATCTGGAAGTCGAACTGATAGGAAGTACCCCATTAGCAGAAGTGGCAGAACCTGGGGCGATTACCATTTCGGCGCGTAAATTATTAGATATCTGCCGTGCCTTGCCTGACGATGCGATGTTGAACTTTGCGCTGGAAGGAGATCATGTTGTTCTGCGTTCAGGTAGAAGTCGATTTTTATTAACAACCCTGCCCGCTCAAGATTTTCCAAGTGTAGATGATGGTCCATTTTCGACGGAATTTAGGATCAGTCAGGATAAATTAAAAAAACTGGTTGGCAAAATTTATTTTGCGATGGGACAACAAGATGTTCGGCATTATTTAAATGGCGCATTATTTGATATAAATCAGGGTGTTATAAAATGTATCGCGACGGATGGCCATCGCTTGGCGTTTAGTTCCCTGAGCTCCATTGATGTAGGTGATGCAAAAGCAAAAGTCATTTTACCGCGTAAAAGCGTATTAGAGTTGATGCGCTTGCTGGATGCGAGTGGCGAAGATGTCACGGTTTGTATTGGCGAGAATCATTTCCGGGTTAAATCATCAGAATTTATTTTTACTTCAAAATTGATTAATGCGCAGTATCCTGATTACGATAAATTGATACCACGAAGCATCGATAATACCGCGATTGCCAGTCGCGAAGCGTTGAAACAAGCATTGACCCGCGCCTCTATTTTGTCGAATGAAAAATTTCGTGGTATTCGTTTGCAACTGGATCAGGATACCTTGCGTATTGTTGCAAATAATCCAGAGCAAGAAGAAGCTGAAGAAATGATTCAGCTGGAATATCAAGGCAGTGGCATGGAAATTGGATTTAATGTCGCCTATTTATTAGATGTGGTCTCTGCGATTGCGACTGAAAATATTCGATGGTCATTTAGCGATCCTAATGGCGGCGTATTAATCGAAGCGATGGAAAAAGACGATAGTTTGTACGTAGTGATGCCAATGCGGTTATAAATTGTGAATAATCATGTCATTAATACGGCTAGATATAGCAGATTTTCGCAACCTGAATTCAGTCAAGATGGATCCGCTGGTTAGCGGATTCAATCTACTTTACGGAAATAATGGTAGCGGCAAAACCAGTTTGCTTGAGTCTGTTTATTATCTAAGTCGTGGACGTTCTTTTAGAAGTTCATCTGCTAATCATATTATTAGTCATTCAGCAGAAAAATTTTCAATATTCGCGCAACTTCAGCCTAAAAATCAACAAACCATACCGGTCGGGGTAGAACGTTTACGCAATGGCGAAATGCGTGTCCGAATTGCGGGCCAGGATGGCGCCTCATTGACGGAATTGGTTGAGTTGACGCCAACACTTTTGATGAATTCCAGCGGGTTTAATTTGCTCGATTCAGGTCCTATTTTTCGCAGGAAATACCTGGATTGGGGGGCATTTTATCGAACCAATGATTTTTTACGAACTTGGAAGCAGTATGAGCGTTCACTTAAACAGCGAAATGCCGCTTTAAAAGCTCGCGTTCCAAAGAAAGAATTAGAAATATGGACCATTGAACTGATTAAGAGCGCAATACAACTAGATGAATTAAGGCGAGATTTTGTAGCACAATTATTACCATTTTTGCAGGTCGCTTTGGATTCCTTGCTGGTTGTACCCGAGTTGAAATTAAATTATTACCCAGGTTGGGATCAAAGCTTGAGTGCTGAAGAAGCAATAAATCAGGCGATAGATAAAGATTTCTATGCTGGATATACCCAAATAGGTCCGCATAGGGCCGATTTTAAGATATCTATCAACCAAGCGCCGGCTAAAGATATCTTGTCAAGAGGTCAGCTAAAATTATTCGTTTGTGCTATGATAGT
>CAZAXX010000082.1:0-9337 GCA_964489265.1 uncultured Coxiellaceae bacterium | reverse complement strand
TAGAGCGCGGCACTCATAATGCTGAGGTCGGTGGTTCGAGTCCACCCATAGCCATTGTCTAATATTTGACCGCCCTAGTGATGCTATCCATTTTGTTTTAGACTATAAATATAAATCACTATTTGGAGGTCACTATGTCACTTCGTCAAATCGGATTTGTCCTGGCTCTTCTTTTTGTTATCACCCCTGTATTTGCTTTCGAATGTCCGTCCGCCGATCGAATTGGAAGCGTATCGGGCTGGCTTAAAACGGTTTACTATACAGATTCAGGAAGAACTCTATCTTTTATGAAAAAACAGGTTGCAAGTACAGAGCGCGGTAAAGAACTCATTTGCGTTTACAGTTATTTCAATACAGATAATAACAGAATGATGCCACCGGCCTTAGTATTAAGAAGTATCATAAATTAATTTCAAATACTTCAAAGGAGAATATTCAAGTTATGAATATTCTCCTTTAATAAACTAATCCGAAATACTCATCTCCCCCGGCGTCGGCTCATTCGCACTGACACGCAAATAACTCCCCGCAGCACTGACCTTATTCCCAAAAAACCCGCTGCTATCACAATTTCCTGCATCCACAATCACTTTGTTGGCAGAAAATTTCGCCTTGAGCAGACAGCCTGTTGGCGGAGTTTTATTGGGGTATTGGAATTGACTATTGGTCGCAATGAACTCCATCTTACCTTTACTGCTATCACGACTAATCCCAGAAAATAAACCCACGCTATCTTCCACAAGAGAAAACACAATTTGCGTATCATTTTCTGATAACGCACGAACATAAATCGTGCCATTGCTACTGATATAAGTGCCCGTAATAGATTGTTGTGGATCAAACAATGTTTCATGTTCTTTTTCTAATTTAACAAGATCACTCGGCAACTCTCGACTGGCAGGAAAGGTAATCACATCATTCGCGCCACTCACAAATTGATATAAATTGGGCTCGGCACTCGGCTTACCTAACGCAATAATCGGTTCAGATGCTTGACTACCCGCACCTAATTCAGCAACACCTAATTGCCATTCTTTATCATTCGACAATTCACGCATCACAGTCGGAAAATATTTTACAAATTCTTTTTTGCTAAGAAACAATCGATCGGTGTCGCCATGACGAATCACCACTGGAAAACGCAAATGTGCCGTCAACGGTTTCGCATTGTTTTGCTCAAGCGCTTTTTCAAATGGCGCTGCCATATCCATCGCATCCGTGTAAGTTAACGCACCATGCCCACTGCTCAGCCAGTTTGTGACAAGTTCTGCATGGCGCGCTTTATAGAGCGCTTGCAGACAATTCGCGTCTTTACATTGATCTTTCTGCTGTTCAAATCTTTTTTGTGAAACAATTAATTTATCCAACGCTTTTTTTTCATTATTGAGCAAAAGCACTCGCTTTAATTTGACGTAGGTTTTATCGATGCTGATTTCTTGCTGACTCAAGGCAGCAAGCGCCCAATTTGAAAAAACCAATAACACAGTTGCAACGATAAGATAAATTATTTTTCTGCCTGACATGATTGCCTCCAACACATCGAAAATAATCATTTTATCTGTGACCTCAACTTTATTCCATACTTTTGCTGTAGTAAAAAATCTATGTTATAAGTTACCCCGTTTTTAACTCGCAAAATAAATAAGGATATTTATGCTCAGGAAATTTTTACAGGGAAACAAAGAAGGTTCGGGAACCGTAAGCACCCCCTATATGGCTTTACGAAATTATCCGTCTACACCTTCTATTGCACGTAACACAACGACCACAGTGGCCCGCCAAAAAATTCCTTCGCCAGAACAAAAAGCAGCGCACGAAAAATATCTTAAAGAAAAAGAAAAAGAGCTACTGCCTGGTCTAACTGGAATCGTTTTTACGAGTGCTTATCTGAAAGAATTAAATTACCTGATCTTAGAGTATCTTCACCCAAAAGAACTGGCGACGTGGAAAACGCCTTACATTAATACTGACATCCAACTTTTTATGCAAATCCCCGCCCCAGCAAAAGCGTTACAAAATTATCAATTTTTATTAGAAACCTTGTATAAGAATCTCGAGACGGTTTTTCCGAAAGATAAAATTGATAAACAAATTAATCTAGCTGATCCTGAGGCCTACAAAAAAAAATATACTGCGCTTTGTGAAGCGTACAACGCTAAATTTCATTCTGTCTTACTAAATTATGATCCGACAAAATCAACTTGGCATCCCAATGTAATCGAAGATTGCATGAATTATTATTGTCACGTAACACCGCTTGTTAGGGATAAAGAATTACTTGATAAAATGATCCACAATCCTAACAAAAAAAATTTAGCTGAAATGTTACTCGCCAAAGGAACACTATTAAGCAAATCCGCTTTATTGCTTGTATTGCGAGAAAATCCTCGTCCAAATATAGAATTATTAAAAAATTCCATTATAGATTATTGCCAGAAAGATCCGAACGGCGCCGGAAATAACATACTGGATAACATAACTGTAATTGATAGCGAAGAAAAAATGCAACTGGCAGCGTGCTTAATTGATAATGGCGCCCATATTAAAGCAACCGCTTATATCGATGCACTTATCTTTAAATGGCCATATGAGCTTATTGCTAAACTAGAACATCAGGATTCAGCAGATCTTTATTATTTTGTTTGCGATCATTATTATCAAATTAATTGCTGTTTTCTCGCAGCACTTCATCCTGATCAAAGAGTATTTGATTTATATTGTAATCATTTTCGCTTAGCCCTAACAGCTGGTCGTGCACTCGATTCATTTATCAAATCATTTCAATGGTTTAATTTTCAAATTTTAAGAAACAAAGCTGAGTTACCATTCGTTATGTCAGTGGAAGAGCGTTATCAGGGGATATGCAACATACTGACAAAACTAAAGAATATTACGCTCATTTTTGAGGGAAAATCATTATGGGAATCTTTTGTAACAGCTGTTTTAAAACTAAGAAAGACACCCGAAGAATGGCTGGAATTTTATACGCAATTTATCGATAGCTCTCACTTTAATAAAGACTCAGCCAAGAAATTTGAATTTGTTGAAACGATACAAATAAAAATCTGTGATTACTTTCATGATCAACAAATTTTATTGCGTTTTTTAAAAAAAAATCGACTGGATCAATATCACGCGAATTGCAAAAAAGCCCTGGACAGTCCGATTTTTTCTAATGAAGATTTTTGGACGCTTCAGAAACATAAAATAAAATTAGCAACCCGTCTTAAAGAAATGGATCGTGAATTTGGGCCTCCGCCATCATCTTCGTCGCACATAACAAAATTGCTCATTGCACAACCTCAAGTTTACATAGCGGGTCAACCACTTCCGCAAGTAGCATGCGTTGTTAAAAAACCATCTTACGTCGCTTATCTTAAAGAAAAAGAACAAGATATATTATCTGATCAGACGGGTGTTATTTTTACTCGGGAGTATCTGCCAAAACTAGATCAAATAGTCATGGAATATTTTCACCCAACAGAGCTTGCGGCATGGAACACTTCTCCTAATAACGAGTTGCCAACCCAATTACATATTAAAATTCCAGCTGGTGAAAAATCCCTTCAGAATTATCAAATTCAGCTAGAAAATTTATATCATATACTCCATAAAATTTTTCCAAAAGAACACGTTGATAAGAACATAGATCCAACTGATCCTTATGCCAATAAAAATAAATATAAAGTGCTTTGCCAACATTTTCTTCCTAAACTTTTTACTTTCCTGCAAAAATATCGCCCGACAGACTGTCCTCTAAATGATAATGAGCTACAAGACTGTGTTAGGCATTATTGTTACGTTAAGCCAGTTTATAAAGAAACAGAATTACTTGATTCAATGATTGGTACGCTTTACAAAATAGAGTTAGTCAAAATGCTAGTGGCGGAAGGAGCGATATTAAGTCCGGCCACTTTAGTTCGCATGCTAAGCGAAGTTAACCAGGAATTAATCCATTTACGCATGCCATTATTAACAGATTCCATTATAAGCTGTTGCCGGAAAGATCCAAACGTGGCAGGAAAAATATTGGATATGATTACTGTGAATGATAACCCGCAGAAAATGCAAATAGCATTATTGATAATTGAGCACGGCCCTAAGCCGAGAAAAAATATTTTTATTGATGCGATTGCTTTTAAATGGTCATATGAAGTTATTTTAAAATTACTAGAATATAAGAATCTCGATTACTATACTTTTCAACCTGGCATTGTAACTGAATATAAACTTAATGCTGCTTTTTTTGCAGCGCTGCATCCTGATCGAAGAATCTTTGAGTTGCACACAGACGCATGGGTTGACGCTTTCGATGCATTATTGATGGGATGTCAGGCTAAGGATGTTATTCTAATAAAAAGAAATCCAGGCGAGTCACCTTTAGCCGTGTTACCGGAGACTTGTTATCAAGGATTTTGTTTTGTCGCAGCAAAGTTAGAAAGCCAGTTGTCTAGCAAAAGATTAGCGGAATTTTTTAGGGTCATGCTAGACAGAACAAAGACGCCAGATGGATGGTTAGCACATCTTAAATATTTTTCTCAGCTTATTATTAAATACTCAAGCGATGATATCTTTACACCACCGGTACAGAAAAAAATATGCGATTATTTTCACGACCCAGAAATTTTAGCGCAATTTGTACATGAAAACAGACTCGCGGATTTTTATGAAAATTGTAAAGATATGCTGACGAATCCTATTTTCTCGGGTACTGATTATCTAACCATGTTAACTACTCGTTGTGAAGAAATAGGTAAGTTACTTAATCCAAGCTCATCTTTGAGGCCGAGGTAAGATTCACGACGTAGCTCACTGATTTTTCGTGCCCGGGCACGCACACGGGCCTGGGCACGAAATCTAAATCACTTCAACACGAATCTTTGCCGCACCATTACGTGCTTTTTCGCGCGCCGTTTCAATATTCTCTGCCAAACTTAACAAAACACCAACGCGTCGTTCGCCCTGCACTTCTGGCTTGCCAAATAATCGTAAATGCACATCAACATCTTGCAATGCTTGATCCACATTTTCATAACGTAGCGTTTTCCCATGTCCTGTTGCAAGCAATGCGCATGACGCAGCAGGGCCATGAAAACGTAACGCAGGAATCGGTAAACCTAAAATCGCACGCACATGCAACGCAAATTCCGATAAATCCTGCGATACCAAAGTCACCATACCAGTATCATGTGGACGCGGTGAGACTTCGCTAAAATAAACTTGATCGCCTTTAATAAAAAATTCAACGCCGAACACGCCATAACCACCTAACGCATCGGTGATCGTTTTCGCCATCTGTTGTGCTTCAAGCAGCACCGCGTCCGACATGGGATGGGGTTGCCAAGATTCACGATAATCACCTTTCACTTGCAAATGTCCGATCGGCTCACAAAATGTGGTGCCGCCCACATGCCGTACCGTCAATAAAGTGATTTCATAATCAAATGGAATAAATGCTTCAACAATCACATTGCCAGCACCGGCTCGACCGGATTCTTCGGCATAATGCCATGCTTTTTCTATTTCATCCGCATGACGCACGATGCTTTGTCCCTTGCCTGATGAACTCATGATGGGCTTCACGACACAAGGCAACCCAATTTCAGTTACAGCAGCGCGATACTCAGCGAGCGTTGCAGCAAACCGATACGGTGACGTTTGCAAATTTAGTTTTTCTGCCGCCAAGCGCCGAATTCCTTCGCGATTCATCGTCAATTGCGTAGCTTTTGCAGTGGGTACAACGCGATAACCTTCTTGTTCCAATTGAACTAAAGTATTCGTTGCAATCGCTTCAATTTCTGGAACGATAAAATCCGGTTGTTCTTTTTCAATGACATCTCGCAATGCAGCACCGTCTAACATCGAGATAACATAATGTTTATGCGCAACTTGCATCGCGGGTGCATTGGGATAGCGATCGACTGCAATGACTTCGATGCCTAAACGCTGCGCTTCGATTGCAACTTCCTTGCCTAATTCACCTGAGCCGAGTAATAAAATTTTCGTTGCTGTTTTGGTATTGGGTGTGCCGATGGTGGTCATGGTGTTTCCTGTTTTAAAATATATCGAATCGTTTCTTGCAATTGTTCATCACTACATTCAAAACATCCGCCACGCGCTGGCATGGCGCCAACACCCATCGTCGTGATTTTCATTAAAGCAGGCATGCCCATGCGACGACGAATATCCCACGCTTTCTTATCACCGATGCGTGGTGCTTTGATATCAATTAACGGTGGATTGCCGTGACACGATGTGCAAAATTGTTTGAAGATTTTTCGTCCCGCAGCGGGATCACCTGCCAATTGTTTTACGAATAAAGCAGGAAAATGATAGGTTTCAATTAACTGGACATCGCCCGTGACACCGGTCGGTTTTGGTAGTGCGCTATGTTTATAATATGAAAAAACAAACCCTAGCACACCACTCAAAACCATCACGAAAATGATTAAGTAATTACGAAAATTTTTTTTGCAATTCATGCAAGTTAGCCAGCAAAGATTTCTCTGTATTTCCGCCATAAATCCGTTTTGCCACCTGACCATTTGGATCAATGATGAATGTGACAGGCAATGCATCAATACCTTGCAAAGGCCAGGCTTGCGTTACATCATCTAATATCACAGGAAATGCAATTTGCGCTTTATTCATTGCTTCCTGTAAATTGGCTCTGGGTAACCGATCGTAATTCACGCCGTACAACACAATATTTTTATCCTGGTTATTTTGATAAAAATGATTGAGCTCCGGAATTTCTTTGGTGCAACTTTCACACCAGTCAGCCCAGTAATTGATGATGACCCATTTACCTTTTAACGTGCTAAGCGGTATTTCATTGCCTTTCGTATCATGCAGCACGGAATTTTTCTCCGTGCAGCTCAGCACACAAATACTGCATAACAAAATCAAAAATAATTTCAGGAAACGCATGGGTTAGCCTATCGCTTTTAAAATTAATTTATAATCTTTCGCCATTTGTCCAGCTTCGTGCGGATAAGATAAAAACGCTTGAACTTCGCCTTCTGGATTAAATAACAAGACTTCTGCGCTATGATTGATGGTGTATTGGTTTTTACCTTGGCCATCCGCTTGAATTTTTGCAGCAGCAATATGTAATTGTTTTTCCAATTCCACTGTGTCTGTGATCGGAGCACGCGCGCCAATAAAATTCGAATTGAAAGAACGAACATAATCTTTCATGCGCTTCAGAGAGTCACGATCTGGATCAACCGAAACCATCACGACTTGTGGCAATTGATTGGCTGGTAAATCTTTTTCTAATAGTTTGTACATGTCATTTAGTGCAGCCATACTGGTTGGGCACACCATTCCGCAATTGGTAAATCCAAAAAACATCATGGTCCAACGGCCTTTTAAATCTGCTTTACTAAATGTTTTATCAGTGGTTGCAGTTAATTTAAAATCGTTAATTTTTTGGGTTTGCGCTAAAAACACGCCGTCGATTTTAACGTTATTTACGACTTCTTTGCGTTGTAATAATCCGAAATAAATTTCGACTGCTGAAACAACTGCAACAATTGCCAAGATAGTACAAAGTAGTTTTTTATTACTTGTCATGAGTGAGCCCTTCCATAAAAAGATAGATAATAATGATCAACCAATAACAACAAAAATAATATTCCAAGATATGAAATAGAATACTTAAATGTAGCCAGCGCATGACGTTTGTCATCTGAAAAATAGAGACGCAATGCATAAAATAAAAAGACCAGATTCGCGAGCGAAACTCCAACAAAATAAATCAAGCCTGCCATGCCAATAATATAAGGCAGCGAAGTCGCAACCAGCAGTAGCACGGTGTACAACACGATATTTAATTTGGTAAACGCAATACCGTGCGTGTTCGGTAACATTGGCACTTTCGCTTTTGCATAATCTTCAAAACGATGAATCGCAAGCGCCCAAAAATGCGGTGGCGTCCAAATATAAATAATCAGCACTAACAATAACGCTTCCGGACTCACGGCACCTGTCACAGCAGTCCAACCCAACAAAGGTGGGATAGCTCCCGCGATACCGCCAATCACTATATTTTGTGGTGTGGCATGTTTCAAATAAAGTGTGTAACAAACCGCGTAACCAATTAAAGATAAAAAAGTTAGGACAGCAGTTAGCACATTCGTGAATAACAACAAAATAGACAAGCCACTCACACACAGAATACTTGCAAAAATAATGCTGTTTGACGTAGTTATTTTGCCTTGCACAATGGGACGATTTTGCGTGCGACGCATCATTTTATCGATGTGTTGATCTGCAACATGATTCAATGCCGCAGCCGCTCCCGCAACCAGGCCAATGCCTAAATTTCCAAAAATAAGTGCGGCAATGGGGACGGATGTCGAAGGTGCTAAACACATTCCAACGAGTGATGTTAACAACATCAACATGACCACGCGTGGCTTGCACAATTCCAAATAATCGTGAACAAATGCTTTCATCTTGCTGATACTCCACGACATGCAAAAATTAAATTAACAAAAAATGTCAGCACAGAAAGCAACAATAACACGGCGACTAACGTGTGACTCATTGCGATGAGCAACGGAAGTTTGAATAAGACATTGCTGATTCCTAAACAAATCTGTACGCATAACAAACCTAACACCAGATAAAGTAATTTCGTTAATTCAGGTCGTGATTTCAGTTGCACGCTTGCCACCATAAAAAATACAAACAAATATAAAGTCACGATCATGGCACCAAAACGATGCGTCATTTGTATCGTCTGGCGTATGCTCGTTGACAAAACACCGCCTTCATAATTAACACCAGTCGGTGCAAATAAATTAAAGGCTTCTTTAAAATGTAATTCTGTCGCTTGCGCATTCACACAAAATGGAAAATCAGGACAACTTAACGATGCATAATTCGTACTGGTCCATGCGCCTAACATAATTTGCAGCAACACTAAGAAGACAGCAATCGCCGCCCAGGGTAACAATCTACCTTCTACTGTAGGGGTGCGCCCACCTCTATTATTCAAATAAATTACCCAAAGACTACATAAAATCAAATACCCACCCAACAAATGCTGCGTTACAACAACCGGCAATAATTTAAGTGTAACCGTCCACTGCCCCAACATAATTTGATACGCTAACAACAAAATTAAAAACCCACATAACAACACATTACCACGCGTGCGTAATGCGTTTTTACTAATAACCATCGCAATAATCATCAGAATAAAAAAACTTAACCCCGCAACAAAATACCGATGAATCATCTCCGCCCATGCTTTGTAAGCCAGATCGGAAGAGCGTCGTGGAGTGAAAGAGGGTAAGTCCGGGTGGAGGTGTGGGTGGTGGCCGAA
>CAZAXX010000081.1:0-9468 GCA_964489265.1 uncultured Coxiellaceae bacterium | reverse complement strand
CTATTTAACGAAAATTTGCGACGATTTTGGCCGATTCTACCGCTTTTTAAATCCTCGAAACCAATTGTCAACAGACCCTAATGACTATATAAACAAACAGGTTTAAGAATTAATTGAGGAAATAACCATGAGTAACATTATTCAAATACTTGATGCAGAACAAATGCAAAATGCAAAACCAATGCCGGATTTTGCTCCAGGCGACACAGTTGTCGTTCAAGTTAAAGTAAAAGAAGGTGAACGCGTTCGTCTTCAATCCTATGAAGGCGTTGTGATTGCTAAACGTAATCGCGGTCTGAATTCTTCTTTCACCGTTCGTAAAATTTCTCACGGTGTAGGTGTTGAACGTGTATTCCAAACCTACAGCCCCATGGTTGACAGCGTTGAATTAAAACGTCGCGGTGATGTGCGTCGTGCGAAGTTGTACTACATGCGCGAACTCAGCGGTAAAGCAGCACGTATTAAAGAAAAATTAACTGGCAACAAACCAGCAGCTACAGCAGTAGCGGCTAGCACAGATAGCTCAGAAGAAAATCAATAATCTCATCTCGTGTCATCCTGAATAAAATGAAGGATCTCCTTATATAAGGAGATCCTTCACCTTGTGTCATCCTGAACGAAGTGAAGGATATCCATATATAAGGAGATACTTCACTTCGTTCAGGATGACAAGCCCTATCTAGAACACGCTTTAAAAAAGTGGTGTACATCCTTCATCATCGCAAGCCTCCAGCTTACCCCTACGTACCGCGCTTTATGCGCGGTATCCAGGAAATTTACGATGTGGCCCTGGATCCCGCGAACAAGTCGCGGGACGTAGATAGGGTCGCGGGATGTAGGTAGGGTGAGCCACAAAAAAATAACAATGAAATTTTTGCAACCTATGCTATGGTCTGTTTACAATTGGATGGCACTGCTGTCTTTCAAATGAGAACCTTATGACCCGAAACGCGATTTCACTCAACAAAATTGCAATACTCGCAACTGGCGATGAAATTAGTAATGGAGATATTTTAAATACGAATGCTCAAGAGATAGCGCGAAAATTATTTGATCATGGAATGCATGTTGGCACACACATGGTCGCTGCAGATAAAATCGCAGACATCGAAGAAGCTATTTTATTTTTGCTGCAATCCCACAGCGCTCTCATCATAACCGGCGGACTCGGCCCCACTTCAGATGATTTAACTCGTTACGCATTAGGCAATGCAGTCAAACGACCTCTCGTATTTGATGAACCCTGTTGGGACAACATCGTCAAACGATTAAAACATTTTGGTTATCACACCCCACCCACTTCAAATCGTCAACAAGCTTTATTTCCAGAAACAGCAACCATGATTCCAAACCCAAACGGCACTGCCGCAGGTTGCGTACTTAAACACAATAACCAACTGATTTTCATGTTACCCGGGCCACCTGCTGAATGTTTGCCTATGTTTAATGAAGTCGTATTGCCTACTCTGAAAACAGCTGGATTTTCACAAGTTGAATATAACAAAAATTGGCTTTTGTTTGGCGTAAGCGAAGGACAAATTGCGGAAGAATTAGATGCATTGGCAAAACCGTATGATTGCGTCACCGGTTATCGATTATTTTATCCCTATATTGAATTTAAATTACATACCAATAATGCAGCCGATTTTGCAGCGCTGGTTCCACAAATTGAAAACGCAATAAAACCTTTCTTGATAACCGATGGACAACAGATCGCATCTAAACTCGTGCGTGATAAATTAGAAAATATAAATTTCACTCTCACTATTTGTGATTTCGCGACAGGCGGCGCGCTAGAAGCCACCATCAAAACACCTAAAACACAGGCGCATGTGAATTTCACAAATAATCCCACTGCGATACATCACATCACCATCAAGGGTCTCGAAGAATTTTGGCAAAGTGCGGGCGGCACACAAACAGGTTTGCAGATTTATTTTAATTTTGATAATCAACAAGAAACTATCGATACCAGAATTCCATTTCGTGGACAACATGTAAAACTCTATGCGGTCGAATTTGTATGCTGGAAACTCTACGAATTTTTTACCAAATATGAAATTGGAAAATACTAATCATAATTTCAATCATAATTAATAAAATAATAATCATTTCCAACATACTGGAATGACGATGTTCTATCTGACTATTTAAAATGTCGAACAAATCTTGCAACACATCTAACTTTTGATTTAATGACATGACCCGACTTGGAATATCCAGAAATTTTTTCGTCATAATATAAAAAGGTTCAAGATTAGGATTACGCCAAAAAAATTCGGGCGTATCTAAATATTCACTATTCAAATTGATTGAACTACGCGCCAAAAATATTTCTCCCATTCGCTTAAATAACGATAAGCGTGACATGGTAGTAATGCCGCGAGTGGCGATTTCTTGTGGCAAATAACTATTTAGCCGAATCGTTTCCTGAATTGCTGATTCAAACGCTTCAAGCTTAATCGCTTGCGCAAGCGCATAAGACATTGCAAGTTTGACTTGCGCATTGTCAGAATCGAGCGTGATGATATCTATTTTAAAACGATCATGTGCATCAATCGTTGTTTCTTCGCCTAGCTGATAACAAAAGTGATCGCTCTCAATGGTAAGCAACGGATTAATCGAAAAATCCCTTACATACTCCACCCATTTGAATTCTTGTCGCTTGTTAAAACCCCAACAAACAAATGAACCATGACTAAAGAAAAAAATATCGGCGGGCCGTTTGGTGCTCGTGACTTGCAACACATCACGAGAAAGACGAGTTAAATAACCTTTGCGCTTAAACGAGTTTGCCAAACCACGCAAGTCGTATCCTTCCGCGGTACAAAAGGAAACACATCGCATAAACATTCGGGTCTGGCTAGGCATGTTACCCTCACCGGTAACAAAAAAAGATCGTTCTATTAATAGTTTAGTGGAGTTAGGTAATGACTGCAATGTAGTCGAATATAATTTACATTTATATTCGACTATTGTTTAAATTTAGCTTAATTGAATCCAGCCAATACTGGGCGATTTGCAGCAGGACTGCTTCGATCAGTAACAGCAGATGCAGCATTTTTGGGTGTCGTTGCCACAAAAGAGTTTCGATGACCCGCCGGACTGGTTGGACTTTGTAAAACCACAACTGGTGCTGGCACGTCTGTTTTATCAGGTGCGACTATAACCCCTATTGTTTTGTGCATCTTGCTTGATGGCGATGGAGGTGCTGGAGCATCAGAATTTTGTAATTCATTGGAGGGTATTAAAGGCGCACGCATCTCCGCAGGACTTTTCGGTTTTCTCAATTTGCAAAAAGTAACCGTTGCAAAAACCGCACCGATTACACCAGATACCACACCCGAAATAGCACCAATCACCATCAATACCGGTTTGGCAATAATCATCACTAACACCACTGCAGTCGTTGCAAGCGCGCCCGCAACAAAACCAACTGCGTGCGCTTTCGCAAACTTCGCACAACGGACAGCTTCATCTCTCGCTTCATTTCTTTGTATTTGATCGCCATCATCACCAATCGCTTTCGCCAGTTGAGAAGCCTTATGTGCTTTCCAGCCATAATAAACAGACGAACTACCGTGAAATAATGTTTTCGCGCTCATCACCACAGTAAAAATAATCGGCGAAATTAATGTTGAAATGGCACTCCAAAAAAAACTGCCGACCACTGCTGTCGTAATTGCGAGTGCTGACACCACTTCTAATGCAAATTTACGTGTTGTCCCATTTTTTCCTTCGTTTAATTGTTTATCTTTCCAGGCAAAATAAGTCCGCAGTATTGACCCTGCAGCAGCAATAGGAAACATAAAATAATGCCCAATGTTTTCCAAAAATTGAGTGCCGACATCCGTCAAAAATAATCCGAAAATAGCACCGATATTGACTGAATCTGGCCCTGCAACCAGCATATCGAATTTGGTATTTTCTATTTTCTGAATATCTATGTTTGCTTTCCGCTGATTCCATTCTTCTTCTGTCGCATGTGACATTAATAGTTCCTCTTAAACATTAGGTGTCATTTACCGTCTTTCACGAAAAAATTTTCTCAACAATTCACCACACTCTTCCGCTAATAATCCACCGCGATAGTCTACGCGATGATTAAATTTTTCTGTAGCACCCAATTGAAATAAACTATTCACAGCACCCGTTTTTGGATCACTCGCACCGTAAATCACGCGTGCAACACGCGCATGAATAATGGCGCCTACACACATCACGCAAGGTTCTAATGTGACATACAATGTCGAATTAATTAATCGATAATTTTTTAAAGTGGCAGCACCCGCACGTAACGCAATAATTTCTGCATGCGCAGTCGGATCTTCTGTTCCAATCGGACAATTACTACCTTCACCAATCACTTGATTTTCATGAACTAAAACTGCACCGACAGGTACTTCAGCATTTTTTGCAGCGAGTTCCGCTAACTGAAGCGCACGCTGCATAAAATTCATATCATCTTGGCTAAACACAACTTATTCCCACTCAATAGTCGCCGGTGGCTTACTTGAAATATCATACACCACGCGCGAAATTCCACGCACTTCATTAATAATTCGATTGGAAATTTTTTCCAATAAATCATGCGGCATATGCGCCACATGCGCTGTCATGAAATCGATGGTTTGCACAACGCGCACCGCGACCACATGATCGTAATGTCTTGCATCGCCCAACACACCTACAGATTTAACCGGTAAAAAAACCACAAATGCTTGACTGGATTTTTCATACCAACCACTTTTCTTTAATTCATCAATTAAAATAGCATCTGCATAACGAAGTTTGTCAGCATACTCTTTTTTGACTTCACCTAAAATACGCACACCCAATCCTGGACCTGGAAAAGGATGTCGATAAATTAATTCGGCAGGCAAGCCCAATTCAATTCCCATCTTGCGCACTTCATCTTTAAATAATTCACGTAACGGTTCCAGCAATTTCAAATTCATTTTTTCAGGCAAACCGCCCACATTGTGATGCGATTTAATGACATGCGCTTTCCCAGTTTGAGTCGCCGCAGATTCAATCACATCCGGATAAATAGTGCCTTGCGCCAACCATTTTGCATTTTGCAATTTTTTCGCTTCATTATCGAATATTTCAATAAATAATTTTCCGATGATTTTGCGTTTTTGTTCTGGATCTTCAACACCTTTTAATGCAGTCAAAAATTGTTGCTCTGCATTCACCGTAATTAAATGCATGCCTAAATGCTTGGCAAACAAAGTTTGCACTTCACTGGCTTCGTGTAAACGTAACAAACCCGTATCCACAAACACACACGTTAATTGTTTGCCGATTGCTTTATGCAACAATGCCGCCACCACAGACGAATCAACGCCACCCGACAAACCGAGAATGACATGTTCAGCACCGACATCCTGGCGAATTTTTTCGATCGATTCATCGATAATATTTTTAGTTGTCCAAACTGATTTGCACTGACAAATTTCTAAAACAAACCGTTCTAAAATCCGCAGACCTTGCTGAGTGTGCGAAACTTCCGGATGAAATTGCAATCCATAAAAATGTCTTGCATCATCCGCCATTCCAATAATTTCACAACCTTCTGTGCTAGCAATTAAAGTAAACGACGGCGGCAACACATCAACATGATCACCATGACTCATCCAAACATCGAGCACAGCCGTACCTGCTTCATTGATACGATCTTCAATTCCTTGCAATAATTTGCTGTTATTTTTTATCGCAACTTCCGCATAACCAAATTCACGTTTTTTCCCTTGCGCAACTTTGCCGCCTAATTGGCTTGCCATGGTTTGCATGCCATAACAAATTCCAAGCACAGGACAACCTAATTTAAATACAACATCCGGCGCACGCGCAGTCGTGCTTTCCGTTACGCTATCAGGGCCACCTGACAAAATAATTCCGTGCGGCGCAAATTCTTGAATGGCTTCTTCCGTTATAGAACATGGATGAATTTCACAATACACACCTAATTCACGGACTCGTCTTGCGATTAATTGCGTATATTGCGAACCAAAATCCAGAATTAAAATTCGCTCTGCATGAATATTTGTTGTCATTATAAGTTACCTATTTTTTTATTATTTAAAATAACTGTCATCAATTTGATAGTTCGGCGCTTCTTTAATAATTTGCACATCATGCACATGACTTTCGCGCACGCCCGAACTTGTGATGCGCACAAACTCAGGTTTCGTACGCATTTCCTGAATGTTAGCGCAACCCGTGTAACCCATTCCTGAACGCAAACCACCAATCAATTGATTAACGATCGTCACCAAAGTGCCTTTGTAAGGTACGCGACCTTCAATGCCTTCTGGAACCAATTTATCTTGCGAAATCATACCTTCCTGGAAATAACGATCACTTGAACCATGCCGTTGCGCCATCGCCCCTAATGAACCCATACCACGATAAGCTTTGTAAGATCGCCCATGATAAAGTTCAACTTCACCCGGCGCTTCTTCGGTGCCCGCAAATAAACTACCCACCATAATGGCGGATGCGCCCGCGGCAATCGCTTTGCAAATATCACCTGAATAGCGAATACCACCATCCGCAATAATGCCAACGCCGGTGCCTTTTAATGCTTCACTGACATTGGAAATTGCAGTAATTTGCGGAACACCGACACCGGTGACAATACGTGTCGTACAAATTGAACCAGGACCAATGCCTACTTTCACAGCATCCGCACCGGCTTCTGCTAATGCTTTTGCAGCAGCGGCTGTTGCAATATTGCCGGCAATCACATCAACCTGTGGATAATGTTTTTTGAGCCAGCGTACGCGCTCTACCACGCCTTTTGAGTGCCCGTGTGCCGTATCGACAATCAACACATCCACACCGGCAGCAACCAATGCTGCGACGCGTTCATCGGATTCATTGCCCGTACCAACCGCCGCACCCACTCGCAATTGACCGAGAGAATCTTTACACGCAAACGGTTTTTCCTGTTCTTTTAAAATATCTTTCACGGTGATCATGCCGCGCAATTGAAAAGTATCATTAATCACTAACACTTTTTCGATGCGATTTTTATGCAACAATTCACGCACCACTTCACGCTCAGTCGCCTCTTTGACCGTCACCAGACGTTCTTTCGGCGTCATGATATTTGCGACCGGTTGATCCAGGTTGGTTTCAAAACGTAGATCACGACTAGTCACAATCCCAACTAATTGTTGATTACTTTCAACAACCGGCAAGGCATGGAAATTAAACGATTTGATAATATCCAACACGTCTCGGACCGACGTTTGGGGCGAAACGGTAATGGGATCTTTCACCACCCCACTTTCGAATTTTTTCACTTTACGAACTTCAGCCGCTTGCTGATCGATCGTCATATTTTTATGAATAATGCCCAGACCACCTTCTTGCGCGATGGCAATCGCGAGGCGTGCTTCGGTCACTGTGTCCATTGCAGCGGACAACAAGGGAATATTCAACGTGATATTGCGAGTCAATTTTGTTTTTAAATCAACATCTTTAGGCAGGACTGAAGACTCAGCCGGTAATAATAAAACATCATCAAAGGTCAATGCATCTTGGACTAGCCGCATGGTTAATTCCCCTAAAATCACAGGATAAAATTAACTTGGGCATTTTACACGGTTTTCGCGAAAAGTGAAGGGAAAGTTGTTATTTCCTTCTATTTTTCAACTCCACTGCCTTCGCATGATCTTCCTCTGATAATGTAAAACCTTTTGATTTTAAAAAGCGGAATGCATTAATTGCCTCCGAATCAGGACGACCAAAATCTTTTACCATCATGCTCATTTCTTCTAAATTTAACCCGTGCTTTTCCTGCAATACTTCCAATGCTCTGACTAAGTGTTTATGCCGCGGCATATAGTGCCCGCTTTCATTCGTCATTAACTTTATTTCGCCATCTTCAATTAATAACATTCCCGCGCATATCACCTTGTTTCCACTAAAAAATGACGAATGATGAAAGTCATATGTATTCTCATGCTCGAGCGAAACATATATTTCTCCATCCATACCCATCACGAAGAGAATCTCTCTTGGGTGATCTAACAATTCTCCATGCAAATACACGAGACCCTTTTCAAAAGTAATTTTTCCAGCTTCATCAAAATAGGTGACTTCAATCTTATTGCGACCTTCTAGTTGATTATGAAATTCAAGCCATTCTCGGTAAGACCTTAGGTAAGTAGATGTTTCAGAATTAGCATCACTCAACCAAAAGTGAATGTATTTTTTTCCCTTAAATTTATATTCACCCCAGAATTCTTTCTCCAGTATTTTCCCTTTATATTTTGACTTATTTTCAACACCTACTATTTCACGAAACAATTTTATCCGTCTTTTTGCATCGGTTTTTTCCTCAGGCAAAAATAAACGTGAGACCGCTTGTTTTTGTATTTGAAAAACACGCTCAATATGCGGCCATTCTGGTAAAACTTTCCCCCAGGCTTCTTTAGCACTTCCTCTGCTTCTGCGTTCAAACGGAATTGATTCGATATATTGATTACACGCTTCAATAATCTCATTTAATGCTTTTTTTGAAGGAGAGGAATGATACGCTTGCAATGCAGCATTTAATTTTATTAAATTTTCATCTGTCACAGAGGGAATCAAGCTAAAGTGCGTATATGGCTCCGCAAAACTCGAAGAGTTAACTGGGGAATTTACTGTTGGTAATTTCGCTTCTTTAAACTCTGTATTTCCTGCAAGTTTTGAGAGTGCTTTTACTTTTTGCCATGCGTTTTCTATAAAAGTGAAATCTTGTTTCATTTCTCGGTAGTGGCTATCGAGTCTCGCAAAAGCTGTCTCTTCTGCTTCTTTTCCCTGATAGCTATCCAACAAAGGCGTCACCAATTGAATATCTTTTTGGATACGTTCAATAGTGACCTTCGCATGTTCAAACTTCTCTTCCAGTTCACGAAGTAATTGCTCCTCATTCCCTTGATAATCAGATAATAATCGCTTTTTTGAGCGCATATTTGATCACCTTGGTATTTATATATATTATAACGCAACAATCACATTCGTATTTACAATCATAAAAATACGGTTACCATAACCTCATGAATATGATCGACATTAGCCATTCTGAAGAAATTTACACGGTCAGTCGCTTAAATCGCGAAATCCGCATGGTGCTTGAAGGTACCTTTCCAACGCTTTGGGTAGAGGGAGAAATTTCCAATTTCGCGGCACCCAATTCAGGCCACTGGTATTTTTCTTTGAAAGACAATACAGCACAAGTTCGCTGCGCCATGTTTCGCCCACAAAATCGTCGTCTCACGTTCATACCTAAAGATGGTATGCAGGTCATGATCAAAGCGCGTGTGAGTTTGTATGAAGGACGCGGTGATTTTCAGTTATTAGCGGATTACATGGAAGAAATTGGCGAAGGAAGATTGCGCCAGGAATTTGAAGCACTGAAAAAACGTTTAAATGAAGCTGGCTTATTTGATGTAGCACACAAAAAAGCAT
>CAZAXX010000080.1:0-9846 GCA_964489265.1 uncultured Coxiellaceae bacterium | reverse complement strand
CCCCCCCTGCCTGCGTCACATCTGTTCTAATGCTGCGCGCAGCTAAGCACCTCATATTTAATGTTGACCCTTCGATCCGCTCTTTATCACACAACCCTACATTTTACCGATAAAAACCCCTTATTTATCATTTTACTTCTCATTTTCTGCCAAAATGATACATAATTAAGAGAAGGGATCATTAAATCAGCAGGTTATATTGAAGGTGTCATCTACGTGCAAGAATTTGAAGAGCTACGACAAGAACTACAAAACTACCTTGATAACAAGCAAATTGAAACTATCGGGGAAGCGTACCTGCTTGCCAAAAAAGCGCACGAGGGACAAAAACGACATACCGGCGAACCCTATATCACGCATCCCGTCGCTGTCGCACAAATCCTCGCACAAATGCGCATGGATCCACCGACCATCATGGCGGCTATTTTGCATGATGTTATCGAAGATACCTCTGTCGAAAAACATGATCTCATTGAAAAATTCGGCAAAGAAGTGGCAGACCTTGTTGATGGCGTCACTAAATTAACGCAAATTGAATTTGAAAGTCGCGCACAAGCGCAAGCAGAAAATTTTCGTAAAATGGTGATGGCGATGGCGCGTGATATTCGCGTTATTTTAGTCAAAATTGCCGATCGCTTACACAACATGAAAACCATCGATTGCCTTCCGCCAGAAAAACGTCGTCGCATTGCCAAAGAAACATTAGAAATTTTTGCGCCTATCGCAAATCGATTGGGTATGCACGCTTTTCGAATTGAATTTGAAGACTTAGGTTTTGCCGCATTATATCCCATGCGTTATCGCATTTTAAAACAAGCCGTTTCCAAAGCGCTGGGTACTCGCCATGAAATTATGGAATTAATTAATAATGAAATTAACAACAGCTTAAAAAAAACCAACATTCCCATTCGCTCATTAACAGGGCGTGAA
The DNA here is from genome assembly GCA_964489265.1 of uncultured Coxiellaceae bacterium. GTDB lineage: Bacteria > Pseudomonadota > Gammaproteobacteria > DSM-16500 > DSM-16500 > CAYRUP01. The sequence goes on along the minus strand of CAZAXX010000080.1, from coordinate 8,916 downwards.
AAACATATTTATAGTATTTATAAAAAAATGCATGAAAAACATTTATCGTTTTCTGAAGTGATGGATGTCTATGGATTTCGTGTGATCGTCGATAAGTTAGATACCTGTTATCGCGTGCTGGGTGTATTGCATAATCTTTACAAACCATTGACGCAACGTTTCAAAGATTACATCGCCATTCCGAAAGCGTACGGTTATCAATCATTGCATACCGTTTTGTTTGGTCCTTACGGCGTACCGATTGAAGTACAAATCCGCACGGAAGAAATGCATAAAATGGCGGAATATGGCATCTCTGCGCACTGGCTATATAAAACTGAAAAAGCCGTCTTTAGTGAAGCACAACATCGAGCAAAAGCATGGTTAAAAGGCGTATTAGAAATGCATAAAAGCTCCAAAAATTCTCTGGAGTTTATTGAAAATGTCAAAATTGATTTATTCCCCGATGAAGTTTATGTATTCACCCCCAAAGGCAATATCATGGAATTACCCGCCGGTGCGACACCGGTCGATTTTGCGTATGCAATTCACTCGGATATCGGTAACACCTGCGTCGCTGCTAAACTAGACCGCAAACTTGCGCCGTTAAGCACAGCGTTGACGAACGGTCAACAAGTTGAAATTATCACGGCACCGGGTGCACGCCCTAATCCAGCGTGGCTTAATTTTGTGGTCACTGGAAAATCGCGCAGCAACATTAAACATTTTTTAAAGAAACAACATCGCGAAGAATCCGTAGAATTGGGCAAGCGTTTAGTAGAAAAATCATTACGCGCTTACGGATTAAGTTTTTCACAAATTCCTGAAGAACATTTGCAATCGGTATTACATTCCGCCAAATTAGAATCCATCCACCATTTTTTTGAAGAAGTGGGTCTCGGCAATCGCACTGCATCACTTGCTGCAAAACAGCTGGCGAGATTTGGCGATGCTGCCGATAAAATAAAATTAAATGAACTCGCACCGCTGCATCCACTTGCAATCAAAGGCACGGAGGGTATTGTGGTTTCTTACGCAAAATGTTGTCGTCCAATTCCTGGTGATCCTATTTGCGGATACATTGAGCCAGGCCAAGGTGTTATCGTGCATTTCGAGCAATGTCCGTCATTAGAAAGTTTTCGACAAATGCCAGATAAATTAATTCCGCTGCGCTGGGAAGAAAAAGTTCATGGTGATTTTTCAGTTGATTTATCCGTGGATATTTTAAATCAACGCGGTAGTTTAGCGAGTCTTGCACTTGTTATTTCAGAATCAGAATCGAATATCGAACAAATTAATGCAGAAGAATTTGATGGTCGATATTTTTCAGTGAACGTTACGCTTAGCACACGTGATCGCAAACATTTAGCGAAAATTTTGCGGAATATTCGTAAGAGCAAAAATGTGATTCGTGTGATACGTCTTAAACCGCAAATCAGACGACGAAATAAAATGTCGCAGGTGTCATCCTGAGAGCGTTTTTTGCTCGAAGGACCTCCGCGTTATAACAGGGAGATCCTTCGAGCAAAAACGCTCTCAGGATGACAAAGTAAACACAACCTCACCTTCCCGCATTACCCACACCACATTCATCTTCTCATCCAACACCACCAAATCCGCATCTTTGCCTGGCGCAATACTTCCTTTTTCCTGAAAAATATTCAGCAATCGCGCCGGATTTTCAGAAGCGAATTGAATCACATCCATTAATTTGCAATCCGTCAATCGCAACATATTTCGAATTGCATCAGACATCTTCAACGTACTTCCCGCCAGCGTACCATCCGGCAAACTAGCCACATTATTTTTAACTGCAACCGATTGTCCGCCCAAATCATAGATACCATCTGGCAAACATTTCGCGCGCATTGCATCTGTCACTAAAATAATTTTTTGTTTACCTTTCATTTTTAATGCAAGCTTAATCATCGCCGGATGCAAATGCACACCATCCACGATTAATTCTGTGCTCACTTTTTCCGACAAAAGTGCCGCGCCAACCACACCCGGTTCGCGCTGATGCATACCACGCATCGCATTAAATAAATGCGTCACATGCGAACAACCTGCTTCAATTGCTGCAATTGTTTCATCGTAAGTTGCATCGGTATGACCAATCGAAACCGCGATATCATTCGCACGTAAATAACGAATAAACTCCAAACTATTTACTAACTCAGGTGCGATAGTCACAAGCTTAATCGCATTGCCTGATTTTTTTTGCCAGGTTTCAATATAGTTAATATCAGGTGATAAAATTCGATCTGCGCGCTGTGCACCGACTTTTTTAGGCGATAAAAATGGACCTTCTAAATGCACGCCCAATATTCTGGCGCCTTGACGCTCGTCTTGCATAAAATGCTGAACATTCTGCAACACATCGCCAATTTCGCTGGGCGACGCTGTCATGGTTGTCGCAAGAAATGCAGTCGTCCCTTCTGCCGCCAATGCTTGACTGATAGTTTGCAACGCCTGAAAATCACCGTCCATCACATCACTGCCATTCGCCCCATGCACATGCACATCGATAAAACCAGGCACGAGATGATAAGTACTGGGAAACGAAAATTTTTTTTCTACGTCGGATTTTTGTTCGGTATGAATGGAATGAATTTTTTTTCCCTGCACAACGAGTTCTGCATTCTCGATAATGCCTTGCTCTGAATAAATGGTAGGCCCTGAAATAATGACCACGTTATGCTTTTCCTTTTGCAGCAACCAGTTCACGAATCATGATTATGGCACCCACATTTGCATCTGCCTGACGTGGCACCAAACTTTCGCGCAGTTCTTCACTCAACCAAGGCTCAATAAACGGCGCAATTCCACCGAATAAACTGCACGGCAAGGGTTTTTCACGCAAGGTTTGCATCTTGATCAAGGCAGTCGCAACTCGATCGACTGCATGCGCCGCTTTTTTCATCAAACGCACAGCAGCAATTTCTTCTTGCTGACTGTGATTAATTACCAAAGGTGCCAAACGCGCAAATTCGCTGGAATTTGCCTGATTTGCCCAAATGGTGAAACGTTCCATATCATTATTGAAAAACGCAAAGACATCTTCAACCAAAGGTGATTTTTCTAAACGATGATCTAACCACTGAAATGTTTGCCGGGCTGCTTCTAAACCAAGCCATGCGCCACTGCCTTCATCATCATGCGGAAATCCCCAGCCACCCACACGCGTACTTTTTCCATCTTGAATTTGATAACCAATCACACCCGTGCCGACGATAATAATAACGCCATCTTTTCCTTTATGCGCACCGATACAAGCAGCATGTGCATCAGAAGTAGTTTGAATTGTTTTAAAAGGATGTGGACGAGATAAAAATTCATCGACGGATTCTGTGATTTCACAACCTGCCAATCCCATTCCGACATGAAAACGATAGTTTGCATCCTCCAGGCGAATATGCGACGGTTTTAGCGCTTCTTCCAACGCGTGATAAATCGATTCCCACGATTTATCCACGGAAAATCGAATATTGGAAGGGCCACCCATGCCATGCCCTAGCACTGTTCCATCAGCGGTTTCAATGCGTACTTTGCAGGTTGTTGCACCGCCGTCAACTCCGATATAAATATCATCAGCCAATGGATTCACCTTTTAAAACCACAAAAAACCCTATTATAACTACTTTTTTTACTAACGTCGTAAAATATGTGACACAGGGATGCGAACAACACCCGATGCATCCGCCACATGATCTGCATGCAACGCTGGGCCCCAAGCATGACCGAAAATCACTTCATATGTCAGAGAATAAACATCATCTGCATTTTTTTGTAATTCAATGTGACTCGAGTCACCGCCAACCATTCCCGTTGCGATTAATTCATGAAAAAGTTTTTTCTGATCACGATATGTTAATGTGAAATAATCCAAGTCCAATACCGGATCGGCAAATCCAGCCTGCGTCAGCGCATCACCCACATCATGCATATCAACAAAATTTGGCAAATGAAGATTTGTTTCACGCAGTTGATGCAAAGTATCTGGCCCAAGACTGGTAAACATAAACAAACCATCTGGACGTAAAACTCGCCGCCATTCACGAAGAGCCGCCGCCAGATCATCGCACCAGGGCAACAAAAAATTCGCTACCAAGAGATCCACGGAATGCTCTTCGATCGGTAAATTTAAAATTGGCGCTTGCACCCAATCAGCCGCAATGGTAAGTTGTTTTTTCGCATAAGCGAGCATATCAGCTGAATCAATTGCGATGATTTTCGCAGCCGGATAACGCTTACGCAACAACTGAGTACAATCCCCCACGCCGCAGCCTAACTCAACTATCACTGTTGGCTGCAAAGTAACAAAATCCAATCGAGCCAACATTTGCTCGCCCACTTCACGCATCAATACAGCAGATTCTGCATATTCAGCTGGATTACGCGCCGCTAATAAATTTTTTAATTCGTTGTTATGACTGTGCATTGAGAACCATTATGATTAAATATTTAAAACAATTTTTGCTTTGGATACTCCCGCATACTTGTCTACTTTGCAAAGGTGTTTCTGATCGCTTGCAAGATCTCTGCAAAAATTGCCTGCTCGATTTGCCTATTTTACCGCATGGCTGTCAAGTCTGCGCTGCTGTTTTGCCTGCTGCAAAAAACCTTCTGATCTGTGGGCAATGTTTGCAAAACAAACCGCAATTTGATTACACGCACGCGTTATTTTTATATCAACCGCCTATCACGCAATTAATTCTCAATCTGAAATTTCAACACGCACTAGCAAATGCCCGCTTGTTCGGCGAATTATTCGCGGAAAAAATCACCCAGCATTGGTATCAACATAAATCATTACCTTCTGCCATTATTCCTGTCCCGCTGCATACGCAACGTTTAAAAGAACGCGGATTCAATCAAGCCATAGAAATCGCACGGCCCATCGCTAATACGTTACAAATCCCTTTATTCATCAAGGATTTTCTTCGCAAGAAGCATACCATTGCCCAGGCAACCCTGCCAGCAGAGCAACGCAAACGCAATATGCGAGATGCCTTTTTAATTAAACGCGACTTAAAAAATCAGCATATTGCGGTTATTGATGATGTCATTACGACTGGGAGCACCATTAATGAATTTTGTCGCGCGCTTAAAAAACAAGGGGCTGGTCAAATTGATGTTTGGTGTTGTGCGCGTCCTGCGTCCTGGTAATAATCGAGTGAGACTATAACCCATGGCTGTCGCATTATTAGTTGGACGAGATGAAAAAGAAACAAAACAAACTCTAGAGCCAACACTTGATTTACGTCTGTGGCCAGAGCTCGGTAATAGCGAGGAAATTGAATTCGCACTCGTCTGGCGCCATGCTTTAGGGGCTTTAACAAAACTGCCTAATTTAAAGTGCGCTTTGTGCGCCGCATGTCATCCTGAGCGTAGCGCACTACCTCTTTTTCAAATCCAGATAATACACATCAAGCTCAAGTTCTGTCGCCAACGGCCGCTTCGTATTCGCTTGCAATGAACGGGAAATCGTAAAATCGCCCACAATGACAATCCACGGTAATTTTGCAATTTGCTTGATAAATTGCGCCGTTTGCAAATAATTCCCAGTGACCGCTACATAAAAAGGCTGCTTGATGTAATCATTTACTTTCACACCCTGACCTTGTTTAAACAAGGCAAAATGCAGCTTATTCATTCTGCCCGCTTTTCTGATTTCCTTTACCAGCTCATCCAAATCTCGATACTTAATAAATTTATTCTGCCACTCTTTCAGCATCACTTTCACTTCAGCAAATTGCGCTAGCTCTTCTTCCAATAATATTTGACGATAAGCCAATGCCTTGGATTCCGCGAGCAGTGCTTGTTCCTGTTCTTTACTGTTATTAAATTGATATCTTAACGCAGCAATATCATGCATATACACCACGCCCGCAATCACAAAACAAATGAAGCCAATGACGGCGTAATGAAACAAAGGCCAACTTTGAAATTTATTCCAATACGAATTCATGGCTTTATCCACATTTTTAATTGGAAATAACGGATATCATTTTTTTTAGTCATCGCAAGAACAGCGGGATCCATAAATAGCATTGATTTATTGATGCTTTCCATCAATTGAATCAAATCCAGATCAGAGTGCACATTGCCATCGACAATTAATTCTTTGCCTTGCCGCATCAGCTGCGTCAACGTGACAGAGAGCGGTGTCACTTTCTGCAACTCTTCCAGCAATTGACCGATTTGTTTATTTTGTTGTGACAGTTCTGCAATAAATTTAAGCCGCGACTCGGATTCAACTAACATTTGTTGGCGTTTTTCAAATACAACAATTTCGTTTTTTTTCTTATTAAGAAAAGATTTTAATAGCGTATTAGTTTCTTCTTGGTAAATAACCAGATCGTAAAGTGTCACATGCCAAACAAAAAGCGCAAACACCGTTAAACCCACGCAGCGAATCAGTGAAATGATAAAACGTATTTTTTGCGACGCGACGGTCTGCTGCATTTTTGTTCTGCCATTTAAGCGGATACTTATTTCACTTTAATGTATTTATTTAATGGCTACAATATGGCAAATCATTAGAAATACCTAGAAATCATTAATGAAAGGTATATAATCACCACCTCCGAAAAGTGGATAAAGTTATGCAAGATATCGTATTATTTATGCAACATCACTCGGCACTCGTTGCCATATTTGTCATTGTTTTGATTCTATTATTTGTGCTTGAACTCATAAAATTTAAGCGCGGCGCAAGCCGATTGACGCCAGGACAAGCAACCCAATTGATTAATCATAGCAATGCGGTGGTCGTCGATGTACGCAACCATGAGGCTTTTTTATCAGGCCATATTGTGAATGCAATTTCACTACCCTTAAGCGAGCTCAATAACAAAATCAAAAAAATTGAAAAATTCAAAGCTCAACCGATTATAGTCATCTGCGGGACTGGAATTGAGGCTGCAAAAGCTGCTAACCTACTGGCCCAACAAGGATTTTCACAAGCACAAGTTCTTTCTGGCGGCATACGCGGTTGGCGCGATGCTGAATTACCCTTAGTAAAAGGCTAATTATGCAGGCAAAGATCATTATTTACACTAAAGCCAATTGCACCTATTGCGTTTGGGCAAAACAGTTACTTGATAAAAAACAAGTGGCTTATCAAGAATTGCGTATTGATCTCGATGAGAAAGCACGTGCAGACATGGATCGCTTAAGTGGTGGACGACGCACTGTCCCCCAAATTTTTATAAATGACCAGCTCGTTGGCGGATTTGATGATCTTTCAGCGCTAGAAAAAGCGGGTAAACTTGATAATTTATTAAATTTAAATAAGGAAAAATAATATGCAAGATAAAGCTACTCAGCCCAACACACCCCATTTTGAAATTCAACGCGTTTACTTGAAAGATTTATCCTTTGAAGCGCCCAACACACCACAAACGTTTGTGGAAGATTGGAAACCAGAAGTGCAACTCAATTTAGAAACCAAGAGTAACCGTATTCAAGATGATGTTCATGAAGTTATTTTATCAGTCACAGCATCCGTTACTACATCCAAAAAACCTGCGTTTATTGTTGAAGCTCATATGGCAGGCGTCTTTTTAATGTCTGGCATTCCAGGCGATCAGTTACGCCAAATGTTAGGCAGCTTCTGCCCCAACATTTTATTCCCTTATGCTCGCGAAGTAATTTCCGATGTCGTGGTTCGTGGTGGTTTCCCACAATTGATTTTGGCACCAGTCAATTTTGATGCTCTCTATGCACAACATTTAGAAGAGCAACAAAAAGATGGGCAAAAAACCGAAGGCGGCGACACAGAAACCAAAGTTCATTAATCTGGAATAAAACCCATGGAACATCATTCGCCCATTGCAATTTTAGGCGCTGGCTCCTGGGGAACTGCACTTGCCCTTTATCTTTCACGATTAGGGCAAGTGGTACGTCTTTGGACGCATGATAGCGCTGATGCGGTCAACATGCAGACTGCGCGAGTCAATCAACGCTATCTCCCTGGTTTTATTTTTCCTGACACATTACAACCTGTTGCAAATCTCCAAGATGCAATTTCTGGTATACAAGATATTATAATCGCAGTTCCCTCCTCTGCTTTTCGTGAGGTACTGGTTAGCTTAAAACCATTACTCTCATCAACATCCGCACGCATTGTCTGGGTCACGAAAGGATTGGATTCCAATACAGGGCAACTATTGCATGATGTGGCGGTCGACGTTTTAGGAAAAGAACATAGCTATGCCGTTTTATCAGGTCCGTCATTTGCGCGTGAAGTAGCAGCCGGATTACCTACTGCAGTGGTTGCAGCAAGTCATGATACTCAGTTTTCGAAAGACTTAGTCAATCGATTCAACAGTCCTGTATTTCGTGTTTATTCAAGTCACGACGTCATTGGCGTTGAAATTGGTGGTATTGTCAAAAATGTATTAGCGATCGCGACTGGAATTTCTGATGGATTAAAACTCGGTGCGAATGCACGTAGCGCTCTCATCACTCGCGGTCTGACGGAAATTATTCGTCTCGGCACTGCGCTGGGCGGTCATGCTGAAACATTTATTGGATTGACTGGATTAGGCGATTTAGTTTTAACCTGTACCGACAATCAATCACGTAATCGCCGTTTTGGTTTATCTCTCACAACTTCTAAATCTCATCTGGAAGCAGAAAAAGAAATTGGCCAAGTCGTCGAAGGCAAACGCAACGCAGAGCTCGTTGTACAACTGGCTCATCAATATCATGTTGAAATGCCGATTTCGGAAGCGGTATGGACTGTTTTAAGTGGGAAATTAACGCCTGAAGAGGCAATGCAGTCGTTGCTGGCGCGTGAGCCTAAAGCGGAAAATTGATCCTTCGAGGTGACGCTTTAAAAGCCTTCCCACCCACGGGGAAGGTGCCCAAACGGCGGATGGGGGAATATAAATTTTATTATTATTTAAAAATCAATTTATTTTATTGACC
>CAZAXX010000079.1:0-10262 GCA_964489265.1 uncultured Coxiellaceae bacterium | reverse complement strand
TTTAATTTAAATGCACACCTCAACTCCCTTTTGTCATCTTCAACCTTGTTATGCATCTCAATATAAACGGAGATCGTACACTTGTTTCAGCATGACAAGGAAGCTCAGGATGACAAAAAACTACATATTCAAAAATTCCAAAAACGCAGCTTCATCCATTATTTTAATATTTAATTGCTTGGCTTTTGCAAGCTTAGATCCAGCATCCGCGCCAACTACCACATAATCTGTCTTGCTTGATACACTACCCGCTACTTTAGCGCCCAAGTTTTCTAATTTCTCTTTTGCTTCTTCGCGCGACATTGCCTGCATTGTTCCAGTTAAAACAAAAGTTTTGCCAATCAGTGGCAATGCTGTTTTATCAATTTGAATTTTTTTCCAATGAATGCCCGCGGTTAACAATTTCTCAATCACAGTACGATTATGTTTTTCTGCAAAAAATGCCACGATATGTTTTGCTACGACCGGACCAATGTCAGGAATATTTTGTAATTCTTCTTCGGTTGCAGAAATTAACAATGGTAAATCGCCAAAATTATTTGCTAATAATTTTGCTGTCGCTTCTCCAACCTCACGAATACCTAATGCATGCAAAAATCTCGCAAACGTTGTGTCTTTACTTTTTTCTAGTGCATCCAATAAATTTTGCGCGGATTTTTCTGCCATTCTTTCTAAATCAGCCAACTGGGCTAGCGTTAATGCATAAAGATCAGCAACACTGGTTATCATGTTAGTATCGACCAATTGCTCAATCAATTTATCGCCTAACCCTTCCACATCCATCGCGCGGCGCGAGGCAAAATGTTTAATGGCTTCTTTGCGTTGTGCAGGACAAAATAAACCGCCACTGCAGCGCGCAACTGCTTCACCTTCAATTTGTTCCACATGGGAGTGACAAATCGGACAATGAGTTGGTAATTTAATATTTTTAGCGTGTTTAGGACGATACTCTTTTAAAACCGAAACAACTTCTGGAATTACATCACCGGCACGGCGGACAATCACTCTGTCACCAATATGAATATCTTTTCGTTTCACTTCATCAATATTATGCAACGTTGCATTACTCACCGTAACACCACTCACAAACACGGGCTGCAGTCGAGCAACAGGGGTTAATGCCCCCGTTCGTCCAACCTGAAATTCAACTGATTCAACCGTTGTTTGCACTTCTTCAGCCGGGAATTTATGCGCAATCGCCCAGCGTGGCGCGCGTGACACAAAACCTAATTTATTTTGATCGGCAATACGATTGACTTTGTAAACAATACCATCGATTTCATAGGGCAAATTAGCACGTTTCAGCGCCATTTTTCGTTGATATTCCAAACAGTTTTCAATTCCCACCACAACGTGGACTTCATCATTAACACGAAATCCCCATTTCTTTAAATCAGCCAACATATCACTGTGCAAGTCTGGCAAACGACTGCCTTCAATCACCCCTATTCCATAACAATAAATTTCCAGGGGCCTTGTTGCAGTAATTTGTGGATTTAATTGACGTAAACTTCCTGCTGCTGCATTACGCGGATTAACAAATATTTTTTCACCGTTTTTTTCTGCACGTTTATTTAATTCATTAAACCCTTTTTTTGGCATATAAACTTCACCGCGCACTTCAAGTACGCTTGGAAAATCCTTGCCACGCAGATGCAATGGAACCATTTGGATAGTACGGATATTATTTGTGATATCTTCGCCAGTTTCACCATCGCCTCGCGTTGCAGCACGAACTAATACGCCATTTTCATAAATAAGAGTAACAGCCAAGCCATCTAATTTCGGCTCACATACATATTGAATTGCATCTGTGGTGTGTAGACGATCTTGTATTCTCTGATTGAAATTAGCAATATCCTCATCGCTAAAACCATTCTCCAATGAAAGCATGGGGACTTCGTGTTTTATTTCGGCAAATTCTTTCTGAGGTTTCGCGCCCACTCGTTGCGTGGGCGAATCGTGCGTGATTAATTCAGGATGATTTTGCTCGAGTTGTTTGAGCTTTTGAAAAAGCTGATCGAACTCTGCATCAGACACACTAGGATCATTTAATACATAATAACGATAATTGTGCTCGTTAATTTGATCGCGAAGTTTTTTAATAATCGTGGAGCTCGACTCTATTGTCATATCTCGCCGCAGTTTTAAATTGCATAATTTTTTGTTGATATTGCCAGACTAATTTTTCATTCCAGAGAGTGTGTGGTTCCGCGCACAATTCACCATCCAAATCATCAGCCAGTCGCTCAGCAACTTCCAACATCGTTCTAAATGTACTTTGCGGATCAGGTACAGACGCAATATCCATGAAGATCATCAATCCTGCAGAAGAAATATTACCAATATCATTTAAGTCAAAAACACCTGGTTTGCTTGCTGAAGCCAGACTGAAAAGTGTCACTTGTCCTGACATTGTCTGCTGGTAATAATGAAAAATATTCATGTCGCCATGCTGAAAACCGGCAGCTGAAATAGCTTGCACTAAATCATACGAAACAAAACGCGTATTGGGTTTTGCCATGACACTTAAAATCAATAAACCCTCTTGCGTGGGTTCAGAAACAGGTTGGGTATTTTGCATTTCTTCTGCATCAATCCGGTTATTTTTATTTTTTACCAAATGCAGCGAAGGCGCATCTAAATCTTCTTCGACAAAATGCTCGACTGGAAAATCCCCTTCACATAAATCGGCCAATTCAGGCGAGTGATGCATTTCAACTACTGTTTCTGAAATAGTATGACGATCTTCTCGTGAAATCGGTCGTTCCACGATACTGTCATGTATTTCAAGATGGGTAACCTCATTTGCATCAGCATGCATTGAAAAATCAGGATCATCTCCTGATCGGTCATTTGATCCTGTCATTTCCGCCATGCGCGGGTTTCTGGATTTAAACCAGCTATCAAAAATGACAAATACCAACACTACAATTGCTGCTGATAACAAACCAAACCCTATATAAACATCCATGTATTACTCCTATGCTCCTGCTAAACTGACTGCCTCTTCCACGTTCACGCTGACTAACCGCGAAACACCGGGTTCATTCATCGTCACACCCATCAAGTGTTCACCCATTTCAATCGCCAATTTATTATGACTGATAAAAATAAACTGGGTTTTCTCTGACATCGCTTTCACTAACTGACAAAAACGACCAATATTAGCATCATCTAGCGGCGCGTCAACTTCATCAAGCAAACAAAATGGCGCTGGATTCAAGTGGAAAATTGAAAATACCAATGCAATCGCTGTCATGGCTTTTTCACCGCCTGATAGCAAATGAATCGTACTGTTACGTTTACCTGGCGGGCAAGCCATGACAGTGATGCCTGCATCCAATAAATTTTCGCCGGTTAATTCCAAATACGCGCGACCACCACCAAAAATTTTCGGGAATAATTCCAGGAATCGCTCATTAACTTTATCAAATGTTTCTTTGAAACGCGCACGTGTTTCTTTATCAATTTTCGCAATCGCATTTTCAAGCGTAGTCAATCCTTCCAGCAAATCATCATTTTGCTTATCAAGATATTGCTTGCGCTCAGAACAGGATGCAAACTCTTCAATCGCGACGAGATTAATTGGACCTAACCGCGTGATGCGTAACGTCACCTGCTCTAATTGCTGGTGATATAACTCTGGCGCCATATCTTCCGGCAATTCTTTCAAAATTTCTTCCAGTGATATATGCGTTTCAGCCAATTGCTCATGGATAGTTTCTGTTTTAACTTTTAAACTTTGTCCATCAAGGCGAAGTGTTTCCAACATGTCGCGGATTTTCGCAATTTCACGCTCTACACTTTGACGTTTGTTTTCTAATTCGCGTAACTCATGTTCGAAGCCATTAATCGTGCTGCGCGCAACATTCAATTCTTCTTCGATTTGTAAACGATGACTTAATGCCGTTGCTAAATTTTTCTCTAAATCGGGTAATGAAGTTCCCGTATAAGAATCGGAACGCAATGCGGCTTTCCGCTCAGCCAGCGTCGCCAATTGCGTCTGCATACGCATAATGGTTTGCTGCAATGATCCTTGTTGCGATTTTGTGGTTTGCAAACGAATTTCTAACTGGTGACGAAGCTCTTTCGCTTCATTCAATTTTTGCCGATTGAGTTGCACACGCTCACGCAACTGATCACGATCTTGTTCCAGACTATCACGTTGATCCGCTAATTTTTCCAAATCGCTCATGGCTTGTTGCCAGATGGAACGTGCCTTACTCAATTCAATTTGGGTTTGCTCATATTGTTCTGTGCTATCTTCCAATTCAGCATGACAACGTTCGGCGCGAATTTTTATTTCAGCCACGCGCTCTTCTTTCATTTTGCGCTGTGTTTGCGTTTGCAAAACTTGTGCGTGTGATTGATTCACTAGTTTTTGCAATTCATCGCGCTCTTCTTCTAATTTGGTTAATTGCTCACGGCTTTGAATTAATTTTTCTTCTAATTCTTCTTGATGCAGAGCTAATTGTTCAATTTGCTTGATTAATTGTTTTAATTCCTGCTCGCGCTGAAACACACCCGCCGCAGGATTTTCATCGCGTGACACACGCAACCAGGCAGGACTAAACCACACGCCTTGACGCGTGATCACAGATTCATGCTGCTCCAAGGAACGACATAATTCCAACGCTTCTTCTTGTGTCTCTGCAACATAAATACCAGACAATAAAGAATCGAGCGGCCATTTCGATTTAATTTTATCAAGCAATAACGTTGCTTTGACAGAAGTCGCCGCAGCAGAAGTTTTCGGTGCAAACACACATAAACTTCCTTCTTTCAAATCATCAATCACACCCGCCACATCTGCCAGGTTTTCCACACACACTGCTTGCAAATTCAACCCTAACACTTTTTCTGCAGCATGCTCCCAACCTGCAGCAACTTCAACACGTTGTGCAAGACGAGGTTCTTTTTCTAAATTATGTTCTGCGAGCCAAGCAGTAACTGGATTATTGCGTTGCCCTAAGGCAGTTTGTTGCAGTGCTTCCAGTGAGGCTTGTTGACCACGTAAACGCTGCACACTGTTACGCACTTGATCCAACTGCTGCACTGTTTTCTGTTCAGTCGCTTGAACAGTAATAATTTCCTGACGCACTTCATTGAGCTTTTGATTGTGCTCGTCAGACAATTCTGTCAGTTGGGAAATTTGTTCGGAAAGATTCGCGATTTCTTTGTCTAATTCAGAAAAATTAATTTGTGCTTGTTCTTGCTCAAGCTGCATTTTTCGCTGTTTGATGGTAGCGAGACGTTGTTCTAAATGCGCAATGCGTGTTTGTTCAACTTCAGCTGTTCGAGTTGTTTGTGCCGCACGTTGATTGAATTGATCCCATTGCTGTTGCCAGGTTTGCATTGCATCTTCGGCTTCGCCATACGCTTCTGCAATCGCATCTGCAGTTGAAATTGCTGCACGCACTTTTGGATCCAACGTTTGTGCTTCTTCAGTCAACTCACTTAATTCATGTTCAACTTCTTCCAGACTTTCTTTGACAGTAGTCCAATCTTGTTCTGCCTGATCAACATCCGCCTGCCATTGCCGCTGGCGTTCCTGGGTATGATGAATATCTTGTTCGATACGCGTAATTTCATTGCCCGCCGAATAATAACGACGCTGAACCTCTTGAAATGCGTCATGCGCCAAGCGATGATCATCGCGTTTTTTATCCGTATTTAAATTAATTTCACCTAATTCAGCATGCTTGGCTTCAAGTCCGGTTTCTTGTTGTTGGATTTGTAAAGAATATTGCACCAGCTTTGCATCAAACTGACGCCATTGGCTAGCAAGCCATTGCGCACGTACCATGCGCTCTTCTTGTTTTAATGATTTAAACTTTTCAGCTGCACTGGCTTGACGTTTTAAGCTATTTAACTGTTTTTCTAATTCTGCGCGGATATCGTCTAAACGCGCCATATTTTCTTTCGTGTGCTGAATACGATTTTCTGTTTCACGGCGTCTATCTTTGTATTTGGAAATACCAGCCGCTTCTTCCAGATAAACGCGCATATCATCCGGTTTTGCTTCAATTAACCGGGAAATCATGTTCTGGCCGATGATGGAATAGCTGCGCGGCCCTAAGCCTGTCCCTAAGAAAATATCGATAATATCTCTACGTCGACAACGCGTTCCATTCAGGAAATACGTCGATTCACTGTCGCGATTGATGACACGACGAATTGAGATTTCAGCATAACTCGCATATTCGCCACCGAGACTGCCATCCTGGTTATCAAATATGAGCTCAACGGATGCCTGACCCACTGGTTTTCTGGCGCTTGAACCATTAAAAATAACGTCTGTTAAAGACTCTCCGCGCAAGTATTTTGCGGAACTTTCGCCCATAACCCAGCAAACAGCATCAATAATGTTCGATTTTCCGCATCCATTAGGCCCGACAATGGCGACCAATTGGCTTGGAATTAATACTGTAGTAGGATCGACAAACGATTTAAAACCTGAAATCTTAATTTTCTTTAATTGCATAGTCTCTACTTCAAGTTAGTGAACATCCCTGCACTGAAATCGGCTCCAATTGGCCAGCTTTAAAAGCCGCCAACGCGATTATATAATAAATTGCTTTATGGCCTCAATCGCTTAAATGGATTAAGCTATAAATATGAGCCGCGATCCTAAAGAAGATAATACTATCCCTCTTTCCTGGCTGCCTTATGCCGCTGCCATTCTCGGTATTTTCATCTCTATTTTAATTTGGTACCTGCAAATCACCCATTTTCGCGCCATTACGGAAAACGCACACAGTTGGCTTATCCTAGGACAAGGCATTTTATTAGCGATTTTGGTTGGTCTCGCCATCCGTTTAACCCAGGTCACCCAAAAAAGCAAAAAGTCCTTTGAAATCATCAATGAAAATTTTAAAAAAGAAATCGCGGATCGTATTCATGCGGAAGAAACCAAGCAAAAACTTGAAAAAGCCTTATTGCAGGGCCAAAAACTGCAATCCATCGGCACCTTGGCAGGTGGAATCGCGCATGATTTTAATAATATCCTCTATGCCATTATTGGCTATGTCGAAATGGCCAGAGATGATGTTTCAGAAGATAGCCTGGTCCATAAAAATTTAGGCAAGGTCTTGGAAGGCTGTAAACGCGGACAAGAGTTAATTTCGCGGATTTTAGCGTTTAGCCGCCGCCAACACCATGATTTTAAACCCGTTTGTATCAAAGAAACGATAGAAGGCGTGTTAGGGCTATTAAAACCGACCATTCCGGCCAGTGTCACGATTTCCCTACACCCCATGCTGGGCGAAAGCACCATTCTTGCGAACCAAACCCAATTGCATCAGGTAATGGTTAATTTGATCAATAATGCGGTGGATGCAATGGATGGCGAAGGCAGTGTTATCATAGAACTAACCCAAATACCTTCAACGGATAAAATTCTCAAACAATTTCCGGAAATTATTCCTGGTGGGTATTGTAAAATTACGGTTTCAGATACCGGACATGGAATGGATCAAACAACCATGCAACGCATTTTCGAGCCTTTTTTTACGACGAAAGAAGTGGGTAAAGGCACAGGGCTTGGTTTATCAACGGTGCATTCCATTATGAAAGAACATCAAGGTGAAATTATTGTCGAAAGCCAACTTGGACACGGCACTACTTTCACGCTGCTACTGCCTGAATACAATGACTTAAAGGAGAAACATCATGGTTAAAATATTATTGGTGGAAGATGATGACTTAGTAAGAGACATGTTAGCGCAAGTGCTGACACGCGCATCACATCAAGTTGAAAGTGCAACCAACGGTGAAGAAGCCACAGAAATTCTCAAAACGACTGAGCCTGATATCATGGTAACCGATATCATCATGCCGAAAAAAAGTGGCATTACGCTCATTTCTGAAGTCAAAGATAAACATCCGAATATGGAAATTATTGCAATTTCCGGTGGTGGCAGATTGGATCCGACAGGCTATTTGGATTTATCAGAATCACTTGGTGCTACTGTTTCCTTTGAGAAACCAATTGATAACGCAGCATTGTTAATGGCAATTGATTTATTAGCGCATGGCAAACATGATGTGACTAATGTTTAATTCCAAAACGCTTGATGATCCAACCGATAAAGCGCAGGCGATTTATCGGTTGCTGAAGCAAACTGCATTGCGCCCGTATCAACTGTCGAAAACAATCTTGCATTCAACTGGTAATATTTTTCTAACACACTCGGATTTGGAAAATGATAACGATTACGATATCCAACCGGGAACAAAACAGCTTGCGGATTGACTGCATGAATAAATTCGGTAACAGCCGATGTTTTGCTGCCATGATGCGGTGCAACTAAAATATCTGCGGCTAGATTATTTGGATCGACTTGCAATAAAAATTTTTCCGCCATTTGTTCAATATCACCTGTTAACAAAATATGTTTTTTATTTGCATCGGTAATCCGCAGCACACACGAACTATTATTATCTAAATCCAATCTATCGAGCGCAGGATATAAAAAAGTAAAAGTCACTTTATCCCATTCCCAGGCTTCACCGCGCAAACAATATTGACTCGGTAATGGCAATAATTTTTTTGGATCACTCGTTCTCGCTGCAAGCACAGAAAAATCGCGTAACAACGCTGACGCACCGCCAATGTGATCATTATCACCATGACTTATCACTAACATATCAATTTTTTTCGCGCCGATGGAATGCAAAAATGGCGCAACCACACTTTCGCCCATATCAAAATTGCGACTTAGTTTTGGCCCAGCATCAAATACAAGGACATGCTGTTTGGTTTGTACCACTGCCGAAAGTCCTTGGCCTACATCAAGCAAGGTAAACCAGACTTCACCCGTGCGAGGCGCGGGATAATGATAAAATAATAATGGCAACAACCAGATTAAACCGAAATAACGCCCAGGAAATCCTGCCGGCAATAACAAGATTACCATTCCCAAACACGCCATGAATAAAACCCAATGCTGAGGTATCACAATCGACCAGGATGCCCAGGATAATTTAGAAAGATAGGTTAAAATAATCCATAAAATGGCGAGCGCTTTATCTGCCATCATTAAAATAAATCCACCGATACTCGATGAAAGCAGCAAGAAAAAACAGCCTAACAACGTCAGTGGTACAACAACAAATCCGACCCAGGGAATTGCGATGCTGTTTGCAATAAATGAAACTAACGAACACTCATGAAATAACCAAATGCTAAGTGGAATTAATCCCAGAGCAATCACCCATTGAATTCTCCCTATTTTCCACCAAAGATTGTTAGGTGCTAATCGTCCGCTAATTCCATAAATAATCAGTGCGACTGAGCAAAACGATAACCAGAAACTTTCTGTGAGCACTGAGAGTGGATTTAGCCACAAGACAGCAAGCATCGCGATACACCAGCCTTGCCATGCTAAATGAATTCGTTTCAGCATCAACAAAATGAGTGCGCAACAAAGCATAATACAAGCACGTTCTGTCGGAATAGAAAATCCAGCCAATGCGCTATATAAAAACGCCATCAGAAACGCAGCAATTGCACCTACAAATTGCGATGGCAACTTCAGCGTGAGATAAGGCACACGTCGCCAACACCAATTGCTTAAGAAAAAAATAAAACTCGCCATTAATCCAATATGCAAACCTGCAATCGCCATGAGATGGTTCGTACCTGTTTTACGTAAAACATCCCAGTTTTCTGCTGAAATATTCTGTCGCACGCCTAACGCTAATGCCGTAATCCACGGCGATGTATTGCTGACAGGAATATTTTTTTCAATTGTTTCTTTTAATTTTTCACGAATTCGATGCAGTAGATAATGATACCAGTTACTTGATAATAATACGTCGCGTGGTTCTGTCAGCACATAACCACTCGCACGAATTCCCTCCTGAAAAGCCCATGCTTCATAATCAAAACCACCTGGATTCATGAGCCCATGAATCCGTTTTAAATGAACGACAAATTGCCATCGATCACCGACATGCAAACGAACATCCTGGTTTTGCCAGGATAATTTTATTAATGCATTGACCTTTTTTCCTTGAAATTTTTGAAGCTGAAATAAAAAAGTTGTTCGCTGTTCTGAAACAACTGGAATATCTGCAATATAACCAGTGACGATTAATGATTTACTTTCCCATTCTTTTGGCAGGCTCCAATTTAAAATTGAATGTGCGTACCATAATGTCCAGGCGAACCCAACTAACAATGCAACACGCCATCGACACTGCCGCCATTTTTTTATTAATTTCCATTCTAAAAAAATTGCAAAAAAAATTATTAT
>CAZAXX010000078.1:0-10372 GCA_964489265.1 uncultured Coxiellaceae bacterium | reverse complement strand
TCGAACAAAAAATCGACGAAATTGCTTCGATAGTTCATCTAGCTGGTGGATTGCTCTATTATGATTGCGCTAATTTAAATGCCATTCTTGGCAAAGTGCGTCCTGGTGATATGGGTTTTGATGTCATGCATATCAATTTACATAAAACATTTGCGACACCGCACGGCGGTGGTGGTCCGGGTGGCGGTCCAGTTGCGGTGAGTGAACGCTTGGTACCTTTCTTACCGACGCCAACCGTGATTAAAACAAACGAAGGTTATCGTTGGTTAACAGAAAATGATTGTCCTCAAACTATCGGTCGGTTATCGGCTTTCATGGGCAATGCAGGAATTATTTTACGTGCTTACATGTATGCACGCTTGTTGGGTAAGGAAGGATTGCATCGTGTTGCTGAGTATGCAACGTTGAACGCAAATTATTTGCTGGCACGTTTAAGAAAAGCGGGTTTCACGCCGGCTTATGCAACGCGACGTGCGAGTCATGAATTTATTATTACGCTTAAAACAGAAGCGAAAGAATTGCAAATCACGGCACTCGATGTCGCAAAACGCTTATTGGATTATGATTTCCATGCGCCGACGATGTATTTCCCCTTGCTGGTTCCAGAATGTTTGTTGATTGAACCAACGGAATCCGAAAGCAAGCAAGTACTGGATGCCTTCGCGGATGTCATGATTAAAATTTTGCATGAAGCAAAAACCAATCCGGAATTATTGAAAAACGCACCGCATAATTTACCCGTTAAACGCTTAGATGAAGTGAAAGCAGCGCGAGAATTAGATTTGGTTTATAAGGATTTGGAATCATGAAATACCAATGGGCGGTGATTGGGGCAGGGCCCGCGGGAATTGCTGCAGTTGGCAAATTATTAGATCAAGGTATCAAACCTGCGGATATTGCCTGGATTGATCCTACGTTTACAGTAGGTGATTTTGGCACGATCTGGCGTAATGTGCCGAGTAACACCAAGGTCAGTTTATTTCTTAAATTTTTACAAGCGGCCCAATCGTTTAATTATCAACATTGTCCCGAAAATTTTGCTTTAAACAACACCGATCCTAATCAAACCTGTCATTTATCTTTAATGGCAGATCCGTTGCAGTGGGTGACCAATGAGCTTCGCAAAAAAGTCACTACCTTTGAAGGCACGGCGGAGCATCTTTCGTTAAGCGGGCGTGCCTGGACGATTCAGTTGCAAACGACGAAGTTGGTTGCAACCCAGGTGATACTGGCGGTTGGTGCGGATCCGAAAAATTTGGCATTTTCTAAACCGGATTTCATTCCGTTGCAAGATGCGATGGATAGTCAGCGGATTAATCAGCATTGCAAAAAAGAAAATACCGTTGCGGTCTTTGGCTCATCGCACTCGGCTATTTTGGTATTACGTAATCTGGTGGAAAGTGGTATTCAACGCATTATCAATTTCTATCGCTCGCCTTTGCGTTACGCAGTTTATTTAGATGACTGGATTTTATTTGACGATAGTGGTCTCAAAGGCCCGACAGCGATGTGGGCGAAAGAAAATGTGGATGGCAAACTGCCGAGTCAACTGGAACGCGTTTATTCGAATGATGAAAACATCGAGCATTTTTTGCCGCAATGTGACAAAGCTGTGTATGCTGTTGGCTTTGATCGACGTGCGTTGCCTGTGATCGATGGTGTCGGGCATGTCGAATATATCGAAGAATGCGGCATTATCGCGCCGGGATTATTTGGTTTTGGTATTGCTTTTCCTGAAGGTAAATACAATTTATTTGGCATGTATGAATATCGTGTTGGGCTTTGGAAGTTTATGGATTATTTGCAACGCGTGTTGCCGGTTTGGTTGAAATATTCTCCGTAACACGTCATCCCGCTTAAAAAGCGTCGCGGGATGACGTGGTAAAAAAAATATCATTGCGAGGAACTTCTCTCCGTGGCAATCTAGTGGAGATCTTCTTAAAAAGGAGTTTTAAGATGAGAAAGTTAGTAGCAGCTTTATGTGTTATCGCAGCAGTTTATGTTGTCGGATGTGCTGCTGAACAAACAGCCCAGGATCAGAATACGACTCACGTGACGTCGTCCCGCGACGTTTTTTAAGCGGGATCCAGCGTTTTTGACTCGCGTCGCGCGACGACGCTTCTACCATCCCATTCTTTTTAAACTCCGTTCAACGAGCTCATCAGCCCTAGTCCAAAGCACCTCATTACTATCGCTCATGCGTTGAAATAACTTGTTCGGAATAGACGTACTCGGAGCATATTGATATCTAATTTTATTTGCAATGCTCATGAATTCGGATTGACAGAGAGCGGTTTTGTTTTCGCTGTTCATTGCTTTTTTACAAGCCACAAGAAAAAAAGGAGCTAACTGAGGATACTCCAGAAAATAACGATAAATTTCTGAGTTAGTCATATCATCCGCCTTAATTAGCTTGCTTAACTCAAAAGCAGTAGCCACCAGAGCAGGCTGCCTGCTGACTAATCTAGAAAAATACGGACTTGGTTTATGATTTTTGATCTGCTCCAGGATTTCTTGAGCGTTAAAAGCCTTCACATTTAGCACTATTTCTTCAAGCTTTTCACGAGTTAAATGAGAAATTCTCGTATCGATATTATCAGTAATACCCCAAGCATTGTGATAAATGATTTTTCTCAGATCATCTGCAATATTACGATTTGCAATCAATAGACGATGATAATCATGATGAACCTTAGCAACTTGACGATAATGATGATCAAATTGGTTGTTTTCCATGGATATTTCAATGAGAAGATCACGTTGTATCACTTCAAGTAATCTTGGAACATTTGTTTCATCTTTAATGATAGCTTTAATGCAATCAGTCAAGCCTTGATGAAATAATATTGCGGATAGTTGGATAACAGCGGATAAATTTTCGCATTTGAGTAAACTTTCTAAGAGATGGTGCTCTTTTAAAAAATCTAAAAATTGTATGAGTTTGGCGTGATGATGAGGTTCAATTTTAATTTTAATTCCAAAGGTCTCTACATAATCAAATTCAGCTAACCGTTTCAGTTTTTCTATTTCTTCAAATAAGCGTGCTATTTTATTTTTTTCAATTAAGCGCATCTCAAGGTTTGTGCGCAGTTGTAACAACATTTGCGCTAACTTTTGCTCTGGGCCATTCGGTGCGGTAGTTGTTCTGAGTCCCCGAAAAGGTGTTAGAAGCTGTTTTGACTCGCGGTCTTGCTTAACCTCTGTAGAAATCTGTCTAATGGGGGTGGCAGGTAATTTGGGCAATCTGAGTTGTCTGAATAACAGTGGTGAAATATTTCGCAAACTGCGGATAAGCATAATTTATAAATCCTTAATGATTAATAATTGGTGCGAATTCTAGCGAAGTGTCAATCAATGCGCAAATAGTAGTATACAAGTGCACTATTTAGCCATACAATGCGCAAAAAATGCAAAGCGAGGAGGACCTTAAATGATCACAAATAGAGAAGCTTTTGAAATTATAGAGAGGCAAAAAAATGCAAATGCAGTAATTGCTGAAGTGACTATTGCTGCGGTCATCATGGGATTTTTTGTTTGGACAGCTTATCAGCTTACACGTGATCTAAAACTAAAAGATTTAAAATCATTTTTGTTTCAAAAAAAGAAAACTAAAACCTCCAAAAGTGCGCCTGCAGAGGTAGCGCCACGGCAAGCTCGAACAAGCACACAAACGGAATCTGCTCTCACCGTTCAGAATGATGATAGTTTAGATTTCTCAGAACCATCCGATTCAGATCGTGACGATTACGATCAAGTGGAATCAAGCGAATCTGAAGAAGAAGTTGAAGCGAAACCCGCCCAAAAAACCTTCCGATCCAAAAGTAGAATAGCAGGTTATGTCAGTAACAAGGCTAAAGCTGCACATCCCGCGCCAACGAAAACAACACCGCGGCCCGGTTATGATATTTGCAAGAAGAACATCGTCGTTGGGAAGTTGACTGTCAATCCCAAGTTATGGAGTCTTTTGGATACTGAGCAGACGACGGTACTAGAAAATCTATGCAAAAACGCTCATGTCCTTGAAGGATGTACAAGAAAACGCACGGGTTTAATTTTTCTTAATCGAGTCAAAGACAAAATTAAATATAAAAATCAACTCGGCATACATCGCATCAAATTAAAAAATTGCACGAAAAATTACAGATTTTTTGCTCGTCATACACCTGGCGCGCCAAAAAATGAATTTGAAGTGAATGGTATTCGTTACAAACATAAGAAGAACTCGCCAATCATGACGGTGTAAAAAGAACGTGCTCCAGGCCATAAACCAATTCTTTTAAGCCAATCACTTTTTTACAGGCAAGCACAATTCCCGGCATAAAACATTGACGATCGATTGAATCATGGCGAATCGTCAATGTTTCGCCTGAGCCACCGAATATAATTTGTTGATGCGCGACCAAGCCAGGCAAACGGATAGAATGAATGGGAATGTTTTGGTAGGTGGCGCCGCGTGCGCCTTTGATGGTTTCTTTGGTTGGTTGCAGCGGTGGTTTTTTTGTTTGTTCCAGCGCTAACAATTCTGCAGTACGCACAGCGGTACCCGATGGGCTATCCAATTTTCCAGCGTGATGCATTTCAATAATTTCAACGTCTGAATAATATTTCGCGATTTCCTGAGCGTGTTTCATCATTAAGAGTGCGCCTATCGAAAAATTGGGTGCAATAATGCCTCCCAATTTTAATTTGGCACACTGCGTTTGTAATTCCTGCACTTGTTCTTTCAACAAGCCGGAAGTACCAATGACAGGATGTGCGCCTGCGGCAATGATGGTTTTAAGATTTTTTAACACCACATCCGCATTTGTCAGATCCAACACGACATCTGCTTTGGTATTTTTTATCTCGGCAGCCAAATCATGCTTGCGACCTGTTTGGCCTGCTAACACAAAAGCAGGATCGCTCTCGATTGTTTTGACAGCCTGTTGGCCCATTTTGCCTGAAGCACCATTGATGAGTACGCGAATCGCCATGTGCTGTTCTCTAAGTGAATACAGAAATATCTTATATTTTTTACTTTATGATGGCAAAGCAAACTCGTAAAATGACTTAAGACAGTGACAAAATGTATTTGCTGTATAAATTAGTTTTTGAAACAATGCGGTAATTCATGTTCAGGTTCATGTTCATGTAATTTATCAAAACTGCCGGGTCTGGGCGACTCGACCGTTTTGATAACTTGCATGCACATCTCAAACTATAAGTGATTCGAGGTGATTGCTAAGTGATTGATAAAGACGGTTTTAGACATGGCGTTGGTATTATCTTGGTTAATTCCAAGCGCCAGTTATTTTTAGCTAAGCGAATCGGCAAAGCGGCCTGGCAGTTTCCGCAAGGTGGTTTGATTGAAACAGAAACGCCTGAAGAAGCCATGTATCGAGAATTGAAAGAAGAAGTTGGCTTGCAACCTGAAGACGTAAAAATTTTGGCGAGCACAAAACGCTGGTTGCGTTATCGTCTGCCTAAGCGTCTGGTTCGCCAGCATTCAAAACCATTGTGCATAGGCCAAAAACAAAAATGGTTTTTATTGCGCATGATAGGGCAAGATGATCGCTTCGATTTGACTGCCACCGATAGTCCCGAGTTTGATTCTTGGGCTTGGGTTTCTTATTGGTATCCACTGACACAAGTGGTGGCGTTTAAACGACGGGTCTATAGCATGGCCATGAAAGAATTTGCGCGAGTCGTACTCTCAAGACGATTTTGGGAGACTTAAGGTTTTTTTATAAGGAGGAGGCATGATGTGTATTCAAGCGCAACACCTCTTTCTTTTATTCAGAAATTCAGATGGAAATAATCACAGCATGATGCTTAAGCCAGAAAATAACGGGCAAGGAGCATCTCTATGCTAAAAATCTTACGTCGTATCATTCAAGAAGTTTCCAACGCGCGCGATTTCAAAGAAGCGCTACAAATCATTGTGAAGCGCGCTGCAAAAGCACTGAACGCACACTCCAGTTCTATTTTTTTGTTGGATCGTCAGCGTGGCGAATATGTTTTGATGGCCACCCAAGGTTTGAATGTGTTGGCGGTGGGAAAAACGCGTATTCCAATCAATCAAGGCTTGGTCGGTTTAGTGGGAGAGCGCGAAGAACCGGTGAATCTCGATGATGCACCAAAACATCCGCGCTTTTTATCTGTTCCGGAAGTGAAAGAAGAAGCTTATAAAGCATTCCTGGGTTCACCGATTATTTATCATCGCCAGGTGCTCGGCGTTTTGGTCGTGCAACAGGAAGAAGCCAAACGATATGATGAATCAGAAGAAGCGTTCCTCGTGACTCTTGCGACGCAACTTGCATCTATCATCGCGCATGCAGAAGCGACTGGCGAAATGGATCAACTGTTTGATTCCAAGGAACGGCGAAAAGAAGATACCTATTCTGGTATTCCAAGCGCACCCGGCGTTGGAATCGGTTCTGGTGTGGTTGTGTTTCCCTTGTTGGATTTATCAGCGGTTCCAGATCGTGTGCCTGATGATATTGAAACAGAAATCAGATTACTTGAAGTGGCCTTGGCAGCGGGACGCGAAGATTTTCGTATTTTGAGTGAACGTCTTTATCCAAATTTGCCGTTAGAAGAGCGTTCGCTTTTTGAAGTATATCAACGCATGCTCGATACTGCCGATTTAGGCGCGGAAATTGTGCGTGCTATTCAAGCGGGTAATTGGGCGCAAGGTGCGTTACGTGAAGTGATTGAAGCACACATCGAACGGTTAGAAACGATGGATAATGAATATTTACGTGAACGCGCAGTCGATATCAAAGATCTGGGTCATCGTGTTCTCGCGTATCTGCAACGCAATGAGCGCACCTTGCCGCAATATTCTGAACGCACGATTTTGATTGGCGAAGAATTAACAGCAGCGGATTTAGCTGAAGTTCCGGAAGGTTGTCTTGCGGGTGTGATTTCTGCAAAAGGATCCAGTAGTTCGCATGTGGCAATTTTGTCGCGCGCGATGGGTGTGCCAACCGTCATGGGTGTCAATGATATTCCCATTTATGAATTGCAAGACGAAGACATTATTATCGATGGTTATTATGGGCAAATTTATATTGCACCTAGCACAGAATTACGCGAAGAATTCCAGCGCCTCGCATTAGAAGAACATGAACTCACCGCGTCTCTTGAAGCATTACGCGATGATCCTGCGCAAACGGCAGATAGCGAACGTGTATCACTCATGGTGAACACGGGATTGGGTGCCGATGTGGGGCTTTCTCTCGCGGCAGGTGCGGAAGGTGTTGGACTTTATCGCACGGAAACACCTTTTTTAATGCGCGATCGTTTTCCAACGAGTGAAGAACAACGTGTTCTCTACCGTCAATTGCTCGCTTCTTTCGCGCCACGTCCAGTGACGATGCGCACGCTCGATGTCGGTGGCGATAAATCGTTGCCGTATTTTTCGGTTAAAGAAGACAATCCATTTTTAGGTTGGCGCGGCATGCGAATTACGCTGGATCATCCAGAAATTTTTCTGACGCAAGTGCGAGCGATGATGCGTGCAAGTTCTGATTATAATAATTTACGCATCATGTTACCGATGATTACGGATGTGAGTGAAGTGGATGAAGCAGTGCGCATGCTGAAAAAAGCGTATGCGGATGTGAATGAAGAAGGTTATGACATTCAAATGCCAGAAATTGGCGTCATGATTGAAGTGCCTTCCGCTGTGTATCAAGCACGTTCCATTGCAAAACGCGTCGATTTTTTATCGGTCGGCAGTAATGATTTAACGCAATATATTTTGGCGGTTGATCGTAACAATGCACGCGTTGCCAATTTATTTGATTCACTGCATCCAGCTGTGCTGCGTGCTTTGTTGCAAGTAGTTGAAGCGGGACATCAGGAAGGCAAGCACGTCAGTATTTGCGGTGAATTAGCGGGCGATCCAGCTGCGGTTTTATTATTGGTGGCAATGGGTTTTGATTCACTCAGCATGAGTGCTTCCTCACTCAGTCGGATGAAATGGGTCATTCGACAATTTACCAAAAAGAAAGCCTGCAAATTATTGCAAGAAGTGCTCTGTATGGAGAGCACGGTGATGATTCGTTGTCATATGGAATTAGCGCTTGAGCAGGCGGGATTGGGCGGATTGATTCGAGCGGGGCGGCGGTGATTGTCATTGCGGCGTAATGGTTTTTCGTGCCCGTGCCCGCGTGCGTGCCCGTGCCCGTTTTTTCTTCGACCAATTGAAAAGACGGGCACGGGCACGCACGCGGGCACGGGCACGAAAAATCGCCTCGCTATGAAGAAAAACAATTTAAAATAGGTTATTTTTTTATGTTAAGCATTTATCTAGTCATCGGCGCCTTCGCCGGTGTGTTGTCCGGACTCTTCGGCGTAGGCGGCGGCGTCATCGTGATTCCAGCGCTTTCTGCTGTTTATTTACATTCTTCCGCAATTCCCAACGAATATGTCATGCAAATGGCAGTCGGAACGTCGCTTGCGATCATGATCACGACGTCTCTCTCTTCCATGTATGCACACCATAAACGAGATGCAGTACGTTGGGGTATGTTTGTGTTGATGTTGCCAGGGTTGGTGGTTGGATCAGTTTTAGGTGCAATCACGGCGCATTTTTTACCTTCTTTTTATCTGCAAATCATCTTCGGTATTTTTTTATTAGCGATTGGTTGCAAAATGTTATTGTTGACGCCTCGCCTAAGCGAGGGAGCGAGTCTGTCTGATGTGGTGGTGCGGATGGCTTCGGTTTTAATTGGTGCTTTATCCAGTTTGCTGGGCGTTGGGGGTGGCACATTGCTCGTGCCTTTCTTGTTGCGTTGCAACCTGGATATGCGAGATGCGACTGGCACTTCGGTTGCCTGTGGTTTGTCTGTTGGTGTGGCAGCGACAGCGAGTTTCATGGTCGCTGGCTTTTTTTCGGTAATCCCAGTGCAGTGGAGTACGGGATATATTTATTGGCCCGCGTTTTTTGGCGTTGCTTTGTCTAGCACTTTATTTGCGCCCATTGGCGCGATGTTTGCGCATAAATTGCCGAGAGAATTATTGAAGCGTATTTTCGGCTTGTTTTTATTGCTGATGGCCTGTGATATGTTGTGGCTCTCAAGATAAGGGAAAGGTAAAAAAATTGCATGTTGACGTATCCTACATTTGATCCTGTTGCATTTCATCTCGGTCCATTGCCAGTTCACTGGTATGGCTTGATGTATCTCATTGGTTTTATAGGCGGCTTGGCTTTATTGACATTACGCTCCAGAAAATCATCCCGCGGATTTAGCGCAGAGCAAATATCTGATTTATTATTTTATGTAGCACTTGGCATTATCATCGGTGGCCGTTTAGGGTATATGCTATTTTATAATTTTAACGATATGATTTATCACCCATGGCATATTTTTATGATTTGGCAGGGTGGGATGTCATTTCACGGTGGCTTGCTTGGCGTTACTATTGCCGTGTGGCTGTTTGCCCGTAAAGTCGGTAAACCGTTCGGCGAGATTGCTGATTTTATTACTCCGGTGGTGCCGATTGGACTGGGCGCCGGTCGCATTGGTAATTTTATTAATGGCGAATTATGGGGGCGTGTGACGGATGTGCCCTGGGCCATGGTGTTTCCCAGCGGAGGCGATTTGCCGCGGCATCCTTCGCAATTATACGAATTTTTGTTGGAAG
This sequence comes from uncultured Coxiellaceae bacterium, assembly GCA_964489265.1. Classification (GTDB taxonomy): domain Bacteria; phylum Pseudomonadota; class Gammaproteobacteria; order DSM-16500; family DSM-16500; genus CAYRUP01. The sequence continues at coordinate 739 of CAZAXX010000078.1, read as the reverse complement.
GCGTTGTGCTGTTTACTGTGCTGTGGATTTTTTCTAGCAAGGAACGTCCGCGCTGGTCAGTGTCGGCTTTATTTTTAATGTTATATGGTGTGTTCCGTTTTAGTGTAGAATTTTTTCGAGAGCCTGATCCCCAGATTGGTTATGTCGCATTTGGCTGGATGACGAAAGGGCAATTATTATCAATTCCGATGATTGTGTGTGGCGGCATTTTGCTGCTATGGGCATATCGATGTAAAGGAAAGCAAGTATGCAACAATACCTAGATTTTTTACGACACATTCGCGATAACGGCGTGGAAAAAACGGATCGAACGGGTGTCGGTATTCGCAGCGTGTTTGCTTATCAAATGCGTTTTGATTTAAACCAAGGGTTTCCGTTGGTAACCACCAAAAAATTATCGTTACGCAGCATTATTCATGAATTGCTGTGGTTTTTGAAAGGCGATACCAACTTGCGTTATTTGCATGAAAATAAAGTGACGATTTGGGATGAATGGGCAGACGCAAATGGAAACTTAGGGCCAATTTATGGCAAACAATGGCGTGCCTGGCAAACACCGAATGGCAAGACGATTGATCAAATGAGTTGGATTGTTGAGCAAATAAAAAAAGATCCGCACTCGCGTCGTTTAGTGGTGAGTGCATGGAATGTCGGTGAATTAGCTGAAATGCGCATGCAACCGTGTCACTTGTTATTTCAATTTAATGTAGTTAACAAAAAATTATCTTGCCAACTTTAT
>CAZAXX010000077.1:0-10706 GCA_964489265.1 uncultured Coxiellaceae bacterium | reverse complement strand
TTTTATCGAGCATCGGTTATATTTTATTTTTCCAATTAATCAAAATTGCGGGGCCTGTGTATTATAGTTTAGTCGATACCATTGTTTCGTTGACGGGTTTGATGTGGGGATATGTCATTTTCCACGAAAAATTAAATCACTGGACAGCCAGTGCTGTGCTTCTCATCTTATTTGCTTTGGTTTTAGTAACCAAACGTCAGGCAAATCGTGAAATAAAACAAAAGCCTATCTCTCTAGCGCCAGCAGCCGAAGCGATAAGTTTATAGGCTGTATCCAGGCAGTTAAACTCTGTGCTAAAATGCGCTAACTTTCAGTCATGGAAAACTTTTTATGCTAAAAAGATTTTTACCGCGCCAAGAAAATTTTTTTAAACAATTCCAAAAAGCCGCAGATACTCTCGTCACAGCGACGACTGAATTTCATACCATGTTACACAATCTGGATCGACAACAAGAATTTGTTGATTCGATCGCAGCGCACGAACATGAAGCCGATCAAATCACACATCAGACGTTTTCATTATTACATAAAACATTTATCACTCCTTTTGATCGCTATGATATACACGAATTGACGAGCGGTTTGGATGATGTGCTGGATTTATTAAATCGTTGCGCTCAGCGCTTCCCATTTTATCATCTTAAAAAAGTGCCGGAAGAAGTCAGTAAATTAGCCGAACTTAGCATGCAAGCCAGCATCGCATTAAATCAGGCAATTTATCGACTGCATTCTCTTGATAAATCCGATGAAATTTTAAAATGCTGTGACGATCTCGATAGAATTGAAAGTGAGGCACACAAAATCGTATTGGCTGGCGAGCGTCAATTATTTTTGGATGAAAAAGATTTCAAACATTTTTTCAAGTTAAAAGAAATTTACTCCCAAACAAAATTGGTCATCAATCGCTGCCAAGATGTTGGGAATATGATTAAAGGCATCGTACTCGAGTATTCATAATATGCAGACAGCCTCTCTAGCCATCATTATTATTACGACGATTGTTGCATTAGGATTTGATTTTTTAAACGGGTTTCATGATGCGGCAAATTCGATTGCAACGATTGTTTCCACCCGTGTATTAAAACCACATTGGGCGGTAATCTGGGCTGCATTTTTTAATTTTATTGCATTCCTGATTTTTGGTTTGAGTGTTGCGAAGACGATTGGCACCGGCTTAATAGATCCGTCCGTCGTCAGTGTGAATATGATTCTTGCTGCGTTAATTGGCGCAATTTTCTGGAATCTTTTCACTTGGTATTTTGGCTTGCCGTCCAGTTCATCGCATGCATTGATTGGTGGCTTGTTAGGTGCTGCGTTAGCAAAAACGGGATTTTCATCGCTAAAATGGGTGGGAATTAGCAAAGTTCTTGCTGCCATTGTTATCTCGCCGCTACTGGGATATTTGATTGGTTTGTTACTCATGTTTTTAACGGCGCGTTTTTTCTTTGATTTTACACCGAATCGGATCGATGGCATTTTTCGTAAATTACAATTTATTTCTTCGGCATTAATCAGCTTGGGTCATGGCGGCAATGATGCGCAAAAAACCATGGGAATTATCGCCATCGTATTATTCTCGGGTGGTTTGCTTGGTGATACTTTTTATGTTCCGCTCTGGGTGATTGTGTCTTGTAATTTTGTCATTGCCTTAGGCACTTTTTTTGGTGGCTGGCGCATTGTTAAAACGATGGGCATGAAAATCACCAAATTAAAACCGGTCGGTGGTTTTTGTGCGGAAGCTGCCAGTGCAATTACGTTATTTTTAGCGACTATGCTTGGAATACCGGTTTCAACGACGCACACAATCACAGGTGCAATTGTCGGTGTTGGCTCATTGCATAGCTTTACTGCGGTGCGCTGGGGTGTTGCGAGGAATATTGTTTGGGCTTGGATTTTAACAATTCCTGCGTCTGGTTTCGTTGCTGCTGCGGTTTGGGTTGTGTTGTTTCGCTAAAATTAATACCCAACCACGAGGGCAGGTTTTGTCATCAACCACGTCATTACATTTTGCTCTTCCCTGTCATCCTGAACGAAGTGCATTACTGTCCGGTGAATCGGTAGATTTTTTGTACGTGGCACAAAAGACCCTATAGTAACGGTTTTTGTCATCCTGAACGAAGTGAAGGATCGCCATGTTATAACGTAGCGATCCTTCACTTCGTTCAGGATGACAAAGCTTTATTTTCAGGCTTTTTTGAGGAACAGCGTAAAAAATCTACCGATTCACCGGACAGCAATGGAACGAAGTGAAGGATCTCCCTGTTATAACATGGAGATCCTTCGAGCAAAAAGCGCTCTCAGGATGACAACAGCTGTCTTCCTAATGTTTCTTTTTCTTGAAATGACATCAACTTCCTGGGGCGAAACCTACACTCTTTGTTGGCACAGTAGGTGTTACTGTTACTTCATCATAAGCAGGTGGAGCTGCTGTTTTACCTAATAACATATTTCTGAGGTAATCTTTCAACCGAGGTGTCATTGGAAGCTTTTCTTCGTCATTCTTCAAAGCCTCTACCACTTCTGACAAACTAAGCGGTTTGTTGCTTTCAACTGATTGATTCTCATGCTTGAGCTCATGCTTTTCCTGGTGCGCTAGTTTAGCTGCAGTAAAAGCAGCATTAAACTCAGCATTCCTATTTAAGATCGCTAGCAAGTCGGGCAGCGGATTAGCTAGTAAGATTTGAATAATCTCTGTTAATTCATTTTTGTGGTGGAGGAAAAGATTCTGAAAAAAATCATCTGCGTTGAACTGAAAGGGAAATTTAGGTAATGATGCATGAGACACCACTCCTTTTTCAATGGATTTAAAAAAACCTTTTTGTAATGCCAATAAAAAACAACTGGTTCCAGCAGTGCAGGTAGATGCAAGAAGGTGAGGGCATTGTTCTATTGCTAGCTTAGCCAAGTCATCGCGTTCTCTGTGTAGAAGAAATTTGAATATTTCAGATTGCTTCGAAGGAAAACATGCCGCAAAAGGAGTAGTTACGGGTTGGCTATAATAATCATAAGGAGTACGTACATATTCTCTATCATAGTCTTGTATGACAGTAATAAGAGAAGCCTCTAGCATGGGGATATCTTCTGAGTCTAGAGCTGTTGTAAAGGCTTCATTGGTGTATTCTTTCATAACAGCTTTATATATTTTTCTCTGCATCTCACAACCACTCTTTAGTTATTATTAGAAAATAAAATTGTATCACTTTCTCTTCTGGTGCTTCGCTCCACTCGCAATGACATCAATTTCCTGATGCGAAACGTACAATCCTTTTTGGCACAATAGGTGTTACTGTTATTTCAGCAGAAGCAGGCGAAGCTACCGTTTTTCCTAATAGCATATTTCTAAGCGAATCTTTTAAGTCAGGTAACTCTGTCCCTACTGCTGGATCCACCTGCTTGAACTCAGCTCTTTGTTGTGCATCGGTAAAAGCAGTTTTAAAAACAGCGTTATGATTTAATATCGATAACAACTTGGGCTGCGGATTATTTAATAAGATTTGGCAAGTCTCTGCTAATGCTGTTGGGTCTTGTAAAGCACGTACGAAAAATAAATTATCTAAGTAACGGTAATCTGTCTCTGTAAGAGAAGCCATACTCTGTTCAGCCGCCTGGAAAAACCCTTTTCGTAATGCTAATAAAAAATAACACACCCCTGAAGAAGAATGTCCAAGAAGGCCAGGAAATTGTTTTATTGCTAGTTTAGCCAATTCTTCGTTACCTTTTTCAAATAGTAAATCGAATATCTTAACCCTGGTTTCCACATCAATATAAGACAGACCTGCCTCAAAAGGGGTGACCATAACGCCTGCTCGATAACCATCTGGTATGACAATAGTAAGAGCTAATCTAAGCATGTTGATATCGTGAATATCTACAGCTTTTTTAAATTCCTCTTGAGAGAATTGTTTCATAACAGATTTGTATATTTCTTTCTCTTGTCCATACGGCATAAACTACTCCTCGTTATTATTAACATATAAAATTTTTCGCCGCATTATACATAAACAACAATATTAAACTTTACCTTTTTTATCTTTCTCGCGTAATTGTGCTAATTTCTCTGCGATTTTTATTTCCAAACCACGCGGGACAGGAAAATAATAGGTTTTTTCTCCCAATTCATCTGGAAAATATTTTTCACCTGCCGCATATGCATCCGGTTCATCATGTGCATAGCGATATTTTTTTCCATAACCTAACTCTTTCATCAAACGCGTGGGGGCATTGCGTAAATGCAAAGGAACATCTAGTGAGCCGGATGCTTTGGCATCTTGCATCGCATTATTAAACGCAACATAGACTGCATTACTTTTTGGAGCAACTGCCAGATAAACGACCGCTTGAGCAATCGCTAATTCACCTTCTGGACTTCCCAAACGCTCAAAGACACTACAGGCATTCATTGCTAATTCGAGACCACGTGGATCGGCATTGCCGATATCTTCACTGGCCATCCGCACGACACGTCGCGCAATATATAAAGGATCACAGCCACCATCTAGCATACGTGCAAACCAATATAATGCGGCATCTGGTGAAGAACCCCGCACCGATTTATGCAAAGCAGAAATTTGGTCGTAAAAGGCTTCGCCACCTTTATCAAATCGACGCAAATTATGCTGAATTACACCGGCTAATAATTCTTGTGTGACAATTTCATTTTTTTCTGCAAAATCACCAATCACTTCTAATAAATTTAATAATTGACGCGCATCACCATCTGCTGCTTGAATTAAGATATCTTGCAATTCTCTTGGGAAATCTAAATTTAATTTTCCTAGCCCGCGTTCTTTATCTTCCAGCGCACGTGACAAAACCTGCAACAATTCTTCATGCGAAAATCGCTGCAACACATACACTCGACAACGAGATAGTAATGCATTGTTTAATTCAAACGATGGATTTTCCGTCGTCGCACCAATTAAAATTAATGTGCCATCTTCTACAAACGGAAGAAATGCGTCTTGCTGTGCTTTGTTAAAACGGTGCACTTCATCGACAAATAAAACAGTCGCTTGTTGCGATTCTTGTCGAGCACGTTTCGCTTCATCGACAACAGCACGAATATCTTTGACACCAGAAAATATCGCGGAGATTTTTTCAAAACGAGCACTCACACGATCCGCCATTAACCGCGCTAATGTAGTTTTGCCAGTCCCTGGCGGTCCCCACAAAATCATCGAATGCAACACACCTTGTTCGATTGCTTTACGCAAGGGTTTCCCTTGCGAAAGCAAATGACTTTGGCCTACAAATTCATCAATTGTAGTAGGCCGCATGCGTGCTGCAAGCGGCTGAAATTCATCGATGGGTTTCATCTATTACATCTACTTTCGCGGGTGGTTTAAACGTAAATAACGAAGACGCTAATGCTTGATTAATCACGACATGATTGAATTGAATATTCGTCACATGCCCAAGATGATCCTGCAATTGCATTTGTTTAATTTGCTGATTTTCAAAACCCAACTTGATGGCTGCAAACATACTGCCGCGATCTTTTGGTTTCAATAAAAACCATCGCAGCGGGGATTTAATATTTAACACTTCCACATTGAAATCTTTTTCCAGCGTCGAATTCGTGTTACTCAACAACAATGCTGGCGTTTCACCCGCTTCTTTCGTTAAAAATCGAATGGTAACTTGATCAAGATCAGGATCATAGATCCACACTTTTGTTCCATTGGTCACAATCAATTGTTTACTCGGTTGCTTCGTATCCCAACGAAATTTTCCTGGCCGTTGCAATGCCATTAACCCATTTGTTTGACTGATGGATTTTCCTTTGTTGTTTGAAATAGTTTGAATAAACTCGCCCTGCATCGTGCGGACATTGTTAAGCAAGCCTATCAATTCTGCGCTGGTTGCATCTGCATATGAAATTGACACATAAAAATAGCCTATGAGCAGTAAAAAAAACCTTATCATATTTCGCACGCTTTACCTCCCATTATTCAACATTAGGAATTATATTACTGCATTTCCATATCACAAAGTATAAAATTATAGATATCAAGCTTCAGATATTATGTGTGATGAAAAGATAAGCTGCCTCTTGCTGATTTTTCTAGTTCATTAAGTAATTTAGATGTCCTATCACCGAAACCCTTTCCAATATCACTATACTCATTTTTAACTTCTGCAATAGCAGAACAAATATCTTTTGTTTTACATAATAGAATTAATTTTTTCAGACCATCTTTTTTGGATTTTTTTCTATCTATATCTTTATGTTTTGAAGGCTCTGCTATTTCTTTATCTAATATTTCTATTAGTTCCAAAATATTCTTCTCTTGAACTTGCGTTAGACTACTTTTAGCTTCGGTTATCGATGTTGATGATGTTGAATGAAATGTAGAGTGTGAAACAAGGGGAGAAGTGTGCCACCTGCTTTCAGTATGTTCCGATAATGGAGTCGTCCCAGATGAACTTTGAGGTTTTGTTTCCTTAACTTCTACTTGCATTGGATTCTTATATTCGAATAGCTCCTTGTCTTTTTTAATTTGATCTAAATTGTAGGTTTTTTCAGCCAAAAATTCCTTCACTTGATATCCAAATTCTATTACATGAAATAGAATATGTTTCTGCAAACTATCCATCTCTCTATCATTTTGATATATGTTTTTTTCCAAGCTTTGTTTAGCTTCTACATTTTGTTCTTCATATATTGCGTTTAAAAGTTTTTCATTTAGGACTTTAATTTTTTGATACCGTCCACCAACGTCGAGTAACTGTGGTACCTTTTTTAATTTATTAAATAAATCCCCGATAAGTTCTAGCCATTGTGTGGCTTTTTTTATAGAGTCATGGTCATCAACATCAAATTTTTCATCTATACGAAATGATTCATATAAGCAATAAATGTATTCAATTTCGTAATGATAGAGTTTCAATGGGTTGAGTAAGTTTTGAGGATTATACTGAAAATCAAACTTTGTTATGATGGCAACATAATGTTGCAGCAAGCCCTCAGCAAAGAAAAGTTGAAACGCTTTATCAGTCCACGTATCACCCCTTCTATGATATCCATCTACTTGATTACGAAATGTTTGCGAATGAAAACCACTCCTACCTGAGGTGGCACCTACAAGCTCTTCATTTAACAAAACGTCACTTGGTGATTTCACTCTGGAAACAAACATCTCACGCCTCATTTTTTATAAAATAATTATTTGGCCTGTTTATGAGCAGGTCAAATAATTATACCATTAGTTGGCGTTTTTTTAAACAATAGAATGTCATCTTTATTCTGGTGGCGGAGGTGCCAAGACTTCTCGAGAACCGCTAGTATCCATCGTACTGACCACACCCGCCGCTTCCATATCTTCCATAATGCGGGCTGCGCGGTTGTAGCCGATTTTCAGGCGACGTTGCACTAACGAAATGGATGCGCGACGCGATTCGGTCACAATTCTTAACGCATCATCATACAAAGGATCTGCCTCACCCCCACCTCCTTCGCTTGCACTACCTGCTTCGCTACCACCACCTTCCGTGACTTCTTCCAGATAACTCGGTTTTCCGTAGGTTTGCCATGCGCCGACCACGCGATGTACTTCATCATCCGCAACAAATGCACCATGCACTCGCACAGGCACGCCAGTACCGGGTGGTAAATAAAGCATATCGCCATTACCCAGCAATTGTTCTGCGCCTTGTTGATCGAGAATCGTGCGTGAATCAATTCGCGACGAAACCTGGAATGCAACACGAGTTGGAATATTTGCTTTGATTAAACCGGTGATCACATCCACCGAGGGACGTTGCGTTGCTAAAATTAAATGAATACCAGAGGCACGCGCTTTTTGTGCAATGCGCGCAATTAAATCTTCAACTTTTTTTCCAACGACCATCATCATGTCCGCCAATTCATCGGCAACTACAACAATGGTTGGCAATGGTTCCAAATTAATGGGTTGCTCACCTTCTGCCATCATCCAGGGTGGTGCAGGAATCGGATTGCCTTGTTTGATTGCATCAGACACTTTTGCGTTATAACTTGCAAGATTACGCACACCCATCGCGGCCATTAATTTGTAACGTCTATCCATTTCTGCGACGCACCAACGCAATGCATTCGCTGCATCTTTCATGTCAGTGATGACGGGTGTTAATAAATGAGGAATGCCTTCATACACTGATAATTCCAGCATTTTTGGATCAATTAAAATAAACCGTAATTGTTCAGGCGTTGCTTTAAATAACATGCTTAACAACATCGCATTAATACTGACTGACTTACCTGAACCAGTCGTACCTGCAACAAGAAGGTGCGGCATTTTTGCTAAATCGACAACGACTGGAAATCCTGCAATATCTTTTCCTAACACCAACGTGACGGGTGATTTTGATTGGACAAAACGCTGCGATTCTAAAATATCTCTTAACACCACTGTCTCTCGAAATTCATTCGGTAATTCCAAACCAATCACCGATTTACCTGGAATCACTTCGACAACGCGAACACTGGTTGCTGATAAAGAACGCGCAATGTCTTTAGCAAGACCGCTAATCTTACTGACTTTTATACCCGGTGCGAGCTCAAGTTCAAAACGCGTAATGATAGGCCCAGGATGCACCGCAACGACTTTTGCTTCTACACCAAAATCGAGTAATCGTTGTTCTACTAATTCTGATAATTCTTCAAAAGTCACATTGGCAAAAGCTTTGCCTTCTGACGGTGGCGCTGGATTTAATAGTGTTAATGGCGGCAACATACCTTGTTGCAACACAACGCTGGATTCTATTTTTTTGTCTTGTGTCAGTTTCGGTTTAGGTGCACGCACTTCAACAATTTTAGGCGGCGTCACCACTTTTTGTTCTGTCATTTTAGGTTCAATGCGCGGCGTAATAATTTTTTTAATTTTATTACTCGCTTTTTCCAAGGTGCCTTCGCTCGGCATTAACTTAAATTCTTTTTTCTTAACTAACTCAAATCCGAAAATAAATAATCGCGTTGTATAAAAACCAATTGCATCAATTAATCCCAACCAGGAAAACCCAGTAAATAAAGTAATCCCACAGAGAAATGCCGCAATCAAAAATAATGAACTGCCTGATGCGTTAAACGCATGCGTCAAGCCTGTCGCCGTTAAATCACCCAGAATTCCGCCAGATGATGCCGGCATGGAAACGAGCGCATGTTTAAAATAAAGCCCTGCTAAACCGCAACCACTGAACACAACGACGATAAAACCGACTGCTTTAAAAATAAATTCATTGGCTGGAATTTTCGATTTTTCATGCCCATTGCGCGCGCCTAACCAAGCGGCGAACACAATCATGACAGGAAGCACATAGGCAATGAAACCAAATAGCGATAAAAAAATATCGGCAAAAAAGGCACCTGCCCTGCCGCCCCAATTCAATACCTTATGACCCGATCCTGTACTTGACCAACCTGGATCAATACCATGATAGGTACCGAATGACACGAATAAAAATAAAGCGAAGGCAATCGAGAGAATGAATAATCCTTCACGTAATCGATGGCCCATCTGGATCGCCAATGGGCGACGCGAGGGTTGTTTTTGTAATGCTTGCTTCAATGCTCACTCCTTTCTTTCCTTTAACTACAACTTTTCGTACTATAGCATCCTAAACTATGACTAGAAACTAGTGAGTGATGAATTATGACAACACCTAAACACCATCGTTTAATTATTCTTGGATCGGGCCCGGCGGGTTGGACTGCTTCTATTTATGCCGCGCGCGCGAATTTACAACCTGTTGTTATCACTGGAATGGAACCAGGTGGTCAATTGACAACAACAACCGATGTCGATAACTGGCCTGGCGATGTTGAAGGATTGCAAGGCCCTGCCTTGATGGAACGCATGAAATTACACGCTGAGCGTTTTAATACGCAGGTTTTATATGATCACATCAACTCTGTCGATTTAAACAAGCGTCCTTTTTTGTTGCATGGTGAAACCACTTACTCTTGTGATGCATTGATTATTGCAACAGGTGCAAGCGCGCGTTATCTCGGTCTTGATTCAGAAAAAGAATTTATGGGCAAAGGTGTTTCTGCTTGCGCAACCTGTGATGGCTTTTTTTATCGAAACCAGCGCGTCGTGGTCGTAGGCGGTGGTAACACTGCTGTTGAAGAAGCACTTTATCTTTCGAATATTGCTGCACACGTCACTGTCATTCATCGTCGTGACAAATTCCGTTCTGAAAAAATTCTCATTGATAAATTAATGAAAAAAGTGGAAGAGAAAAAAGTGCATATTGAATGGAATTCTGTGACAGATGAAATTCTGGGTAATGCGACCGGCGTCACCGGTATTCAAATCAAACATGTTCAAACGGGTGAAACAAAAGTAGTTGAGGCATCCGGTGTGTTTATTGCAATTGGCCACACCCCCAATACCGCTATTTTTACCGACCAGCTTGAGATGCATAATGGTTATATCAAAATCCAAGATGGCCCCCATGGCAATGCCACAGCGACCAGTATTCCTGGCGTATTTGCCGCAGGCGATGTGACCGATCAAATCTATCGGCAAGCCGTCACCTCCGCAGGTTCAGGCTGTATGGCTGCCCTGGATGCGGATAAGTACCTCGATGGTTTAAAATCATAACATTGCTTCTTTTGCCATTTTAAGGCATTATTCGCACATCGAAATTATTAATAGGTTTCAGACCGTATTATGGCAAAAGAAGATCAAATTGAAATGGATGGCACCGTCGTAGACGTATTGCCA
>CAZAXX010000076.1:0-11187 GCA_964489265.1 uncultured Coxiellaceae bacterium | reverse complement strand
CTAAGTTAAGTATCTCCTAATATTTATTGGGAGATCCTTCACTTCGTTCAGGATGACAAGGGAGGACGTTCAGGATGACAACAAAACGAAACTACGCCTCAATCTGCAAAAGCGCAGTTTTTAATTTTTGCATTGCGTTTTTTTCTAACTGACGAATACGTTCCGCAGAAACTTGATACTTATCGGCAAGTTCCTGTAACGTTGCTTTTTCTTCCGCAAGCCAACGCGTATGTAAAATTTCCTGGCTGCGTTCATCGAGTTGTCCCATCGCATCTTGCAACGCGGATTGTGATTGTTGACTCCAATCACTGGATTCCAATTGTTGCGCTGGATTAAAACGATGATCTTCGAGATAACCCGCTGGTGCAATATGTGCGGATTCATCATCTTCATCACCATGATAATCAAATGGTGTATCGCTCGTGCTCATGCGCATTTCCATTTCACGTACGGTTTCAGGTTTTACTCGCAAATCTTTGGCGACTTCATTCACTTCATCTTGTGTCAACCAACCCAAATGTTTTTTCATCGTACGTAAATTGAAAAAAAGTTTACGTTGCGCTTTCGTGGTGGCGACTTTAACGATGCGCCAGTTACGCAAGACAAACTCATGAATTTCTGCTTTGATCCAATGCATCGCAAATGTAACAAGACGCGCACCGACCTCAGGATTAAAACGCTTTACCGCTTTCATCAAGCCAATATTGCCTTCCTGAATCAAATCATTCAAAGGCAAACCATAACCAAGATAGCCGCGTGCAACGCGCACAACATAGCGCAGATGCGGTAACACTAACGCTCTAGCGGAAGAGAGATCATTATTTTTTTGTAACTGAATTGCGAGCTCTAATTCTTTTTCTGCGCTCAACAAGGGAATTTGATTTACGTGATTAACATATGCTTCAAGGCTGCTAATCGGCAGGCGGAGGTCTAATGTTTGTAAGCTCGTATTATTCATATCCATCACCTATTTTATCAAGTTTTAGCACTCGGTGGATGAGAGTGCTAATATACTTGATATTTTGGGAAATATCCAATATTGCGACGTTGCCCCTACAGGCGAGATTGAGTTAAGTGTCTAGTGACAGCAAGCCAAGAACCGAATAAACCAAGCAGAAGACTGAATGCCAATAATATCAATGAATTAGTCAAACCAATCCCAGCCAGTTTGAAGTCACTGCCATATAACTCTGCCAAGTGATGCGCCGGCGTTTTCAAGAGCAACATCAAAATGGCCACCAAAATCCAGGCAACCACGCCACCCAACAAGCCATAAGACATTCCAGCATAAAGAAACGGTCGACGAATGAATGCATGCGTGCCGCCAATTAATTTAATCACTTCGATTTCTTTATGGTGCTGTTCGGTCGCCGAGCGGATGGTGTTATTCACAATCAGTAACACAGCAATACTTAAGAAAATAGCCAAGGCATAAGTCATACGATGAGCAAGTGTGATCAAGGAAGTCAAACGTTTGACCCAAAGAATATCCAGTTGAATATTATCCACGAAGACGTTGTTCTTTAACCGCTGTTGCAATTGTTCCAGCGGTTTAGGCTCGCTCGCTTTTTCGCTGGGTAAAATCACAATCGCCCAAGGCAATGGATTTTCTTCAATATCATTCGCAGTGATATCAAATCCCGCTTGTTTCTGCAGTTCTTTTAATCCATCACTCGGCGAAATGGCGCGTACGGATTGAATGTCAGGATCCGTTTGTAAATGTTGTGTTAATGCTAACGCTTGTTGTTCTGTGGTATTGGTTTTCAAATAAAGTGTCATTTGCATTGTTTGTTGAAAACTGCCGCTAATGACTTCTGCATTTTTCAGCGCAACAAATAACGCAGCAGGCAATGCGAGCGTGATGCCAATGATGAGACAGGTTATCAAGCTTGCGAATGGCGAGCGTGTCAATTGGCCAAGACTATATAAACTCGCTTGCATGTGTCTTGCGAAATAATTCGTTAACATGGCTGCTTACCTTCTGACAGTGTAATAACGCGATGTTTCAATTTGTTAATTAAAGCGAGATCGTGACTGGCAATCAGCATGGTCATGCCAAGTTCATTAAATTGCTGAAACAAATCCATAATCTCAGCGGCAAGATCAGGATCTAAATTTCCAGTTGGTTCATCCGCAAGCAACAGAGAAGGTTTATTAATAATCGCTCGAGCGATCGCGACACGTTGTTGTTCGCCAGTGGAAAGTTCGTAGGGAAAACATTTCTGTTTGTTTTGCAGTCCCATTTTAAGCAGCACGGCGCGCGCACGATTTTGAATATCACGATACGGCGCACCCGCAACAATCAACGGTAACGCCACATTATCGAGTACCGAGCGATCTTGTAATAATTTGGGTGCTTGTAAAATAATTCCGATACTACGGCGAAAAGCGGGAACATGCCGTGCCTTGATTCGCTTTAAATCGTGATCGGCCACCACGATATTTCCCTGGCTGACTGTTTCAATGGCGGCAATTAGTTTTAGTAACGTACTTTTTCCCGCGCCCGAGTGTCCAGTTAAAAATGCAAATTCGCCTGTGCTTAAATCAAAACTAACATTGTCTAGCGCAAGAAATCCATTTGCATAGCGTTTACTGACATGTTTTAGATGAATCATAAGTCCTTATCAAAAAGTGCTGTGACAAATTCCTCGGCATCAAATGGTCTGAGATCATCGATGCCTTCCCCTACACCGATAAAACGAATTGGAATATTTAATTGTTTCGCAATTGCAAAAATAATTCCACCTTTTGCTGTGCCATCGAGCTTCGTTAAGGCAAGTCCGGATATACCAATGGCTTCATTAAATTGCTTCGCTTGATTCATAGCATTTTGGCCAATGCCTGCATCTAAAACAAGAAGTGTTTCATGCGGTGCGGTCGGATCAATTTTCGTGAGCACGCGTTTCACTTTTTTTAATTCTTCCATTAAATTGGTTTGCGTGTGCAAGCGTCCGGCGGTATCTGCAATTAAAATATCGACATTGCGTGCTTTTGCGGATTCCATCGCATCATAAATAACCGCAGCCGTATCTGCACCCGGTTGTTGGGAAATAACGGGAATTTGATTACGCTCGCCCCAAATTTGCAATTGCTCAATGGCGGCCGCTCTGAAGGTGTCGCCTGCTGCCAGCATGACTTTTTTACCAGCGCTTTGTAAGTGCTTCGCAAGTTTGCCGATGGTGGTGGTTTTGCCTGAGCCATTGATGCCAACGACTAAAATAACAAAAGGTTTTTTCTCATCACTGATTGTGATGGTGTGTTGGCAGGGACGTAAAATGGCTTTCATGTCTTCTTGCAGGCAGGCGAGTGCGGCGGCTGTGTCGCTTAATTCATTACGTGCCAGTTTTTGCGTGAGATGCTGCACTAATTGTTGCGTGGCATCGATACCGACATCCGCGGTTAAAAGTTGGGTTTCGATTAAATCGAGTACTTCGCGATCTAGCGTTTTTTTACCTAAAATTAAATTAGCGATACCATTCGCAAACGATGTGCGAGTCTTGGTAAGACCTGCTTTTAATCTCGCAAAAAAACCGGGTTTTTCAGGGGTTTGTTCAGCTTGGGTTTCAATATCATTGGGTTTTTTTCGTTTTAAAATGTTGAACATAATAATTTCCGTACTGCCAAAATCAAATTGGCACAATGGTAACATATTGCTAGACTTTGCCCAATATTAGATTATTGAGGTTGGCATGGCGCAAGGCTTTATTCGAATTATAGGTGGTGAATGGCGCGGTCGGAAATTGCAAGTCCCGGATGTTTTAAACTTGCGTCCAACGCCCGACCGCGTCCGCGAAACATTGTTTAATTGGCTGGCGCCCATGATTGCGGGTGCGCATTGTTTAGATGCATTTGCTGGTAGTGGTGCCTTGGGATTTGAAGCATTATCACGCGGCGCCGCGCATTTGGTCATGGCGGATGATTCGCAAAAAGTGATTCAGTTACTGCAAGCAGAGGCACTGATTTTTAAAACAGAAAAAGCGGAAATTTATCGTGCTAAAGCGCCCATGCAATTAAAAACACCGCAGAAACCATTCGATATTGTTTTTTTAGATCCGCCTTTTTCAGAAAATTTGTTATATCCAACCTGCCATTTTTTAGAAGAACAGCATTTCCTTGCGCCAAATGCGGTTATTTATTTGGAATCACGAGAAACATTAGATGAAAAAATGCTGCCAGCCAATTGGCAAATCGTGAAAAGCAAACGCGCAGGACAAGTGGCTTATCATTTGGCGCAACGCGTAGAGACCTGTTAAACTGCGCCACAGGTGTTTTTATGGGGAAAGTGACGTGACGCAATTAAAAAAACCACGCTTATTAACGGGCGATACGCCAACCGGTCGTTTGCATTTGGGGCATTGGGTAGGTTCGCTCGAGAATCGGGTGGCATTGCAAGATCAATATGATTGTTATTTTATTATTGCGAATGTGCAGGCATTTACGACACGGATGGAACGTCCTGCTGAAGTTCGTCAAAGTGTATTGGATGTTGCTGCTGATTGGTTAGCCGCTGGCTTGGATCCTA
Source organism: uncultured Coxiellaceae bacterium (assembly GCA_964489265.1). GTDB lineage: Bacteria > Pseudomonadota > Gammaproteobacteria > DSM-16500 > DSM-16500 > CAYRUP01. Next base: position 6,665 of record CAZAXX010000076.1, on the reverse strand, counting down.
AACGCAGCACGATGTTTATTCAGTCTGAAATACCAGCGATTGCGGATCTCACGTGTTTTTTTAGTATGTTGGTTCCATATCCGCGTGTGATGCGTAATCCTACGATTAAAGATGAAATTCGTGATAAAGGGCTTGGAGAAAATTATCCGTTTGGTTTTTTACTTTATCCGATTAGTCAAGTTGCGGATATTCTTGCATTTCGTCCTGAAATTGTGCCCGTCGGCGAAGATCAAATTCCTCATATTGAACTGACTCGCGAAGTAGCACGTCGTTTTGATCAACTTTATTGTGGTGTAGATCCACATACAGAAGATAAAGATTATTTGAAAAATGGTGGTTTGTTTCCGATCGTTGATGTGAAGCTTGGGCGTTCGCGACGTTTAGTCGGAACAGGTGCGCCGAATGCAGAAGGCAATTTATTAAAAATGTCGAAATCACTGAATAATGCGATTTTGTTGAGTGATGATGCCGACATGATTTCTCGCAAAGTGATGGGAATGTACACGGATCCTAATCGCATAAAAGCAACTGATCCTGGCAAAGTCGAAAATAATCCGCTCTGGATTTTTCATGAAATGTTTAATCCGGATAAAGCGTGGGTGAAAGAAGCGGAAGAGCGTTATCGACAAGGCACAATTGGTGATGTGGAATGTAAGAAGCGTTTGATTGAAGTGTTAGTCAATTTGATTGAGCCGATTCGTCAGCGTCGTTTGGTTTATGAAAAAGATCCAGCTGCCGTGCTGGCTGTTTTGCGCGAAGGAACAGAGAAAGCGAATGCGGTTGCGGATGAAACGTTGCGATTGGCAAAAGAGGCGATGAAGCAAGATTATTTCTTGTAACAGCGTCATTTTCCTACAAAGGATGAGTTTTCTGCTAAAATAAAGAAAGGTACTCGTTAATTGTGTCATTCATACGACAAATTATTATAATTTATAGTAAGTTAGCAAAACGAGGGACAATACAATGGTCAAAATTCCTGGCTTAGATGACTTAAAAAAAATGGGTTCGGATTTAATTGATTCGGCCAAAACCGTTAACTTGGGTGGGATGGTTGATAAATTTAAATCGGGCTCACCCGTAAATATTCCACCAGGCGATGATCCGTTGAAGAATCTCGTGCAAGATGCGAGCGCGACATTAAATGCGCTTGTAGAAGCGCAAGCAGCAGAAGCTGCCTTGATTAAAAAAATGCAGGCACAATTAGCGGAGATTGTGCGTGTTTCAAGTGCATATCAAAAACCAGTTGCTCCGGCTGTTCCACCGGCGCCAAAAGAGGATGAGAAAAAATGATGAATTTAAAGCAACAAAGTGATTTAACTGAATATAGAACGTTTGGATTGCCGTTGTTGGCGTTGATGGGATTAATTGCGCTGGCAGGGGTGATTTTGACGGTGGTTGTAAGTTATCTTTTTTAATATGTGTCATCCTGAGCGCAGCGAAGGACCTCCATATATAAGGAGATCCTTCACTTCGTTCAGTATCTGACGGTTCCCCTCCAAATTTTTTTAGCCTAAAAATGTCATTCCCGCGAAGGCGGGAATCTATTATGAATTAAATTATTACAAGTTTACTTTAATAATTGGCATTATCATGAGTGATTAATAGATTCCCGCCTTCGCGGGAATGACATTTATTAGTCTGAAAATTTTGAGGGGAGCCGTCAGGTTCAGGATGACAAAGTCTACATTGGTCTCATCATTCGAAAGCCGCCATCTGAATAGTTTGTTTTGCGGCGATGCTCTGCCGCTTGCGCTGCTCGTTCTTCACTTATCCGTTTTTTTTGCTCTATCACAGCTTTATCGACATGACCGTCTTTAATAGCGCTAGTCCTTTCATGTGGTTCTAAATGGTTGACGAAATCCTTGAGTGGAATTTTGTTTTCTTTTAGATTCTTGAGAAGAGCAATACCTTTTTCTGTCATCAATTCATCAATAGCATATGTATTAATGTGATCGATCTCTGGCAAAGTAAATACACCTTCCTGTAAAGCTACAAAAATCTTATCGCCGTATTTATTTCCAAAAACATCTCTTACTAATGGCGTAGATAATTTTTGCAGATCAGCCAGCGGTACAATTTTTTCTTCAAGTGCTTCGTACATCTTTTGACGGATGTTGCTTAGTTCGTTATCCGCAATTTTATAAATACTTAAATTATTACATAAACGTTGAACAGTGACGTCGACTGGATCGAGATAACCAATATCGATGGCAGCGCTTCGGTAATGTGGATTATCTATCTTTGCTAAATCTGTTATGGAAGTTTGACCTTTTGTATTCCTGAGAAATGCAATTCCTTTTTCTGTCAAAAATTCTTGAAAAATACTATTCTGTGTCTCGTCTGCTTCACTTAAAGTAAATAACTTCTCACTTAAACCTTGTATGCCGTAAATATTATTGAACAGATCTTGTATTGTCGAGAGATGTAAGAGATACAGCTCTTCTATCGATATAACTTTTTGCTCGAGTGCTTGATAAAGATGCTTGCGAATTGTTTCTAGTTCATTATCTGATATTGCAATGACTCCTGCAGATATACTTCTCCAGGTTGACCTCCGGTAGTAATCCCTGATTGCTATTATTGTTTTTTCTACCGCCGCTTCTTCTTTTGATTCGATATGCGTTATTCTAAGCATGAGATGATCCCTGATTTTTTTTAGAAGGGGCGCATTTTATACCTGTTTTGAGGCCGTGTCATCCTGAACGAAGTGAAGGATCTCCTTATATATGGAGTTCCTTCGCTGCGCTCAGGAGGGGGTTATTTCACTAATTTATCCAACTGCATCTGCGTTTGTTTTTGAAACTCAAACGGATGCGCAATATCACTAAAAATATCACTGCTTCCGCCAAATGGATTTATCACAACAATGCCATAACCGAGCATTTGTCCCAACAAACTTTGATTCACTGTCATGTTAGAAACTGTTGCTAAACGCAGTTCATTCGCATGCCGGGTAAAAAATCCTTCTTTCATCATGACGCGTTTATTCGTCACCACAAATTCAGACGTAATGTAATTCAGCCACTGATTGATTCCAGTGAGCAATGCCGCAATCGCCGGCGCAATCGCTACTTTAACGATTAATGGATTTGGATTGAATAATAAAAATATCGTGCCGAGCACCCAAATAAAAGGCGTAAAAAAGATGATGTAATGTTTTTTGGTGCGATAAATAATTTGTTCGTCTGGTAATAAATTTTTATCTATGACAGTTTGCATAGTGAATTTCCCATCAGTATTTTAAATGAAAAAACTGCCCAATTCCCGTTAAAAACATTTGAACGGCCATGGTAGTTAATACCATTCCCATTAAGCGTTCAATTGCAATCAAACCACGTTCGCCAAGAAATTTACGCAGCTTGTCTGCAAAAACTAAAACGGTGGTGCTGATTAACCAGGCAATAAATAAAGCGAGCATCCAAAGCCAAATATGCTTAGGTTGCGTGTTGGCAAACAACATCACCACAGTTAACGTTGAGGGACCTGCGATGAGTGGAATGGCAAGCGGTACGATGAAAGGTTCGTGAGTTAGTTTTACGCGAAGATTTTCGTGTTCGTGCGGGAAAATCATTCGAATAGCAATTAAAAATAAAATAATTCCGCCAGCAATTCCTAAGGCGGGTTCAGAAATTTGCATGCCCTCTAAAATATATTTTCCAAAAAATAAAAAAGTGGTCAGGATAATAAAGGCAAAAAATGTTTCGCGTAAAATAATTCGCTGACGTCTTTTGGGCGGAACGGTATTGAGAATAGATAAAAACACTGGGATGTTGCCCAGTGGATCCATGACCAAAATCAATGTAATGGTGGCTGTGTAAAGAGTCATACTATCCTCACGATATTTTGAAAATTATATCGTATTTAAAACAAACTCGGTATCTGCTTGGCCAATTCGCCGCGTTCTTTCACCGCATTATTCGTTAACACAAACCCATACAGCTTTTTTTCATCATCATGAAATAATGCCCGCACATTGTTATCGGTTGATTCAATTTGCCAGGTACCCGATTTATTTTTTGGGGGTGGGCATACCACAATCGGATGCGCGGGTGTTTTAACAATCACAGGCATCGCGGGGTATTCCACCGCTGTGCGATTGCCAGCAAGGGTTTTCGCGAGTGCGCGTGAGCAATTTAACAGGGGTGTAATATAAGGTAATACATGGCCCTCTACTTCCGCGCAATCGCCTAATGCATAAATATCCGGAATACTGGTTTCCAAAAAACGATTGACGATGATGCCGCGATTCACTGCAATATTCGCTGATGCTGCAATAGCAGTATGTGGTTTTAACCCAATGGCAGATAAAACAAATTCCACTTCCAGCTCATTACCATTCGATAATTCCAGGCAGTAATCACCGTTTTCCATTTTATCAATTCGATTAGCTACACATTCTAAATGAAAATGCACGCCATTATGTTCTAATGCCGTCTGCAACAAGCGACCCACTTTTTCAGGGATTAATAAATCAAGCGGTGCTTTCGCAGGAGCGATAACATGAACTTCATAACCTGCGTTACTTAAATCATTGGCAAATTCGCAGCCGATTAACCCGGCACCAAAAATGGCAATACGTTTTTTATTTTTGATAAGATCACGAAACTCCGCATAATGATAAATATGATTAACGGAAAGTATTTCATTGACAGCATCGCCTTGCAGTTGGGGTTTAATAACCTCAGCACCGCAGGCTAAAACCAGTTTTGAATAAGTAACTTTCTCATCGTTTAAAAAAATAATTTTTTGCACGGGATCGATCGCTGAGACAAAAGCATGTGTCCCAATGGCCATGTTTAATTGCTGGGCCATCATTTCTGCCGTTGCCGTGGGCAGTGTTTCAGCGGTTTTGCCGCTGGTTAAGGCGGTAGAAAGCTGGGGTTTAGAGTAATATTTACCGTCATCCGCTGTAACAACGGTTAACGGTGTGGCATCATCCAATTTGCGAAATTCACGTGCCAGCTGGTATCCTGCTAGGCCGGCACCGATAATAACAATGGGTTGCATGAGTTCAATATCCAGGGTCAATTAATGGCTGTAGTATAACTTTTTTTATAAGAGTGAACTAACAACAATGCACGAACAACAAGAAATAAAATGGCAGCGTAACAAAACGCTTGAAATTCCAGCTTATTTAACAGGTTGGATCTGGCATCCGGGCTCATTCATGCAAAAACTGCAGGAGCATGGCGCAGAGAATTCACAAATTCTGGTTCTGCAAGAAGATTGGCAAATGCCAGAAGCTTCAGAACAACAACAATTAGAATCCCATGAAGATGCCTTAATTCGAGAAGTGCTTATTTACAACGATAACCATAAGTGGATGTTTGCGAGAAGCGTGTTTCCGCGCAGTACGTTAACTGGCGAGCAACAATGTTTGGCAAATTTGCAAACGCGTTCATTGGGATCGGTGTTATTCAAAGATCCATCGATAGAGCGCAGCGATTTTGATGTTGCCTGCGTCACGTCGGATCTGGCTTGGCATGCTTATATTTTGCAGCAAACAAAAATTACCGCGAATGAATTGTGGGCGCGTCGCTCACGTTTTCTTTTGCAAAAAAAACCGTTATTACTGACCGAAGTTTTTTTACCTGATATCAGAGTGTTATGAATTTAAAAAACTATGCGCATTTAATGCGGTTGCATAAACCCATCGGAATTTTTTTATTATTATGGCCGACTCTATGGGCTTTGTGGTTGGCGAGTGCGGGTAAGCCGAGTATTTTCATCGTCAGTATTTTTGTGATGGGTGCGGTGTTAGTGCGTTCAGCAGGTTGTGTTATCAATGATTTTGCGGATCGTCATGTAGATAAATATGTTGCACGTACGCGCGAACGTCCGCTGACATCGGGCAAAGTTACGGTGCGCGAATCACTTATTTTATTTGTGGTGTTGATGCTGACAGCATTTATGTTGGTGTTATTGTTAAATTGGCTGACAATCTTGCTTGCTGTTGTTGCCGCTGTTTTAGCTGTGATTTATCCATTTTTAAAACGCGTAACGCATTTGCCGCAAGCAGGATTGGGTATCACTTTTTCCTGGGGCGTGCCTATGGCGTTTGCTGCGCAAAATAATGTGCTGACACTGGCAGATGGTTACGTTTTTTTGGCTGCAATAATCTGGACTTTCATGTATGACACTGTGTATGCGATGGTGGATCGTCAGGACGATATCAAAATTGGTGTGAAGTCGACGGCGATTTTATTTGGCAACCACGACAAATTTATCGTTGCATTATTGCAATTGATTTTTTTATTGGTGCTTTGTTATGTAGGCTATTTATTCCAGTTAAAATGGATTTATTTTGTTAGCGTTTTCAGCGCCGGATTATTTTTTTGTTATCAACAATGGCTTATCAAAGATCGTGAGCCAGACGCTTGTTTTAAAGCATTTTTAAATAATAATTGGGTCGGTTTAATTATTTTTGTCGGGATACTTTTATCATGAAAATAGTCGCGGACGAAAATATTCCATTGGTGCAACATTATTTTGGTCGCTTGGGAGAATTAGTATTAAAACCAGGTCGCGCGATTACTCAAAAAGATTTGGTCGACGCAGATATTTTGCTAGTTCGTTCTGTTACAACAGTGAATCAAGCATTATTGCAAAATACCAACGTAAAATTTGTAGGGAGTGCAACAACGGGTTTTGATCATATTGATACT
>CAZAXX010000075.1:0-11373 GCA_964489265.1 uncultured Coxiellaceae bacterium | reverse complement strand
GCCTAAGTAACTATCAAACCAGGAATCAATAATTAATGCTTGTAATGGTGCAGTGGGATCACCAACAGGTGGCGGGATGTCAGAAATTATTTTTTCTAATAATTCAGTAATACCTATCCCCATTTTAGCACTGACGCCCAACGCATCTTTGGCTTCAATTCCAATGATTTCTTCAATTTCTTGGATCACGCGTCCAGCATCGGCTTGTGGTAAATCAATTTTATTTAAAACAGGTACCACTTCAAGCCCCTGCTCGATCGCCGTATAACACACTGCTAACGTTTGCGCTTCAACACCTTGTCCTGCATCAACCACCAATAATGCACCTTCGCATGCGGCGAGAGAGCGTGAAACTTCATAGGAAAAATCGACGTGTCCCGGCGTATCAATAAAGTTGAGCATATATGTTTGGCCATTTTGGGCCTTGTAATTTAATGTCACGCTGTGTGCTTTAATGGTAATTCCGCGCTCGCGCTCAAGATCCATTGAATCAAGTACTTGCTCAGCCATTTCTCGCGAACTTAAGCCACCACACAACTGAATGAGTCGGTCAGCTAAAGTTGATTTCCCATGATCGATATGGGCAATAATAGAAAAGTTACGAATATGTTGCATTATGCTTCCAGATTGGCTTAAAGCGGGGAATATTAACGTATTTTAGTATCGGATGCTATCTCATATTCCTGAGCTGAACTATGAGCTGTCGATAAATATTCTCAGGCAAACTATCGCGAAAAATAATACATGCTTCTTTTCGGCGTTTTTCCTGGGTTTTAAAGCGTAAAACTGACACGAGGTGAGTCACTGTGCTATCACCGGTTATTTCGATCGGAATATTTTCGCCTGCTGAACGCAGCGACCAGCCACTTGTATCATGAGAAATAGCTTCCCATTTCAGCTGATTTTTCAGGATAAAATAACTATAAACAACAATGCCGCAAATTAGTAAAATTTTAATGAGCAGTGCTTCTGTCAAATAGCAAACAATAGCAATGCTGATAACAGCCATCACCATTTGCATAACAATAAATAACTTAGAAAGTCGAAGCGGGCTTGCGAGTTTTTGCATGATGTCTAATCTTTTCAACCATTAATATAAATACTGGATCCGTTGGCTTTTCTTTACCCGTTAACCACATAAATAATTCCTGGTCGTTACATTCCAATAAATTCACGAAGTTAGCTTGATCTTCGGGCGAAAGAGTTGCATAAGCTTCTTCTAAAAAATTTCCCAATAAAACATCAAGTTCCAACATTCCACGCCGACAGGCCCAGCGTAAACGGGATAATGTAAGTGTATTCAAATGATTACCTCTTTCTTAAGGTTTTGCTAATAAACTTGCGGTACTATATTGATAAGGATCATTCTCTACAGTATCCTTAAATCATCAATGTTAGCCTACCAGGGAATGGTAAAAAAAACTTAGGTGTATGGTGGGCATTATGTCTCATGAACGACCTTTACAACAAGAGTTAATTAAGTCACTTGAAGAGCTGAGTGACAAATCACCTTATTACAAACAACTTAGACAAATCATTGATGATCTTAATAAACCTAAAGTCATCATCCCGCCAGAAGATTACAAAAATGTGATCGAATTTGTGCTCCGTCTTATAAAATATATGCCTGGTGTTTTGGACAATGAAAATAAAGATGAAGCATTAAAAAAACTCTGCATTCGCTGCATTCAGCAGATGAAAGTGTTAGATGAACTTAAAACCAATTCTTTCAAAAAACGATAGGCATTGTCATTGCCAACAGACCCTCATCTACTCCATAATCCTTTCCTCTTAGGAAAGGATTATAAAAATGACGCAAAAATTCTTAAATTATCTCGCGAATGAAATTTCCAATTTAAAACAAACCGGCTTATACAAAGGCGAACGAGTTATTACCTCTCAGCAAGAAGCAGAAATTACCATTGCTGATGGCTCTGAGGTTATTAATTTGTGCGCTAATAATTATTTAGGTTTATCCAATCATCCTGAACTTATCAAAGCAGCCAAAGAAGCGATTAATCAATATGGTTATGGCATGTCATCAGTACGGTTTATTTGCGGCACTCAAGCCCCACATAAAAAATTAGAAAATCGCTTGAGTCATTTTTTAGGAATGGAAGATACGATTTTGTATTCATCCTGTTTTGATGCGAATGGTGGATTATTTGAAACCTTATTCGGACCAGAAGATGCCATCATTAGTGATGCGCTAAATCATGCAAGCATCATCGATGGTGTTCGCCTTTGCAAAGCGCAACGTTTTCGTTACAACAATAATGACATGCACGATCTTGAAGAAAAATTAGAAGAAACGGTAAATTGTCGTTATCGCTTAATTGCAACCGATGGTGTTTTTTCGATGGATGGCATTATTGCGAATCTACCCGGAATTTGTGATCTTGCAAAAAAATATGATGCGATGGTCATGGTCGATGATTCGCATGCAGTAGGTTTTATGGGTAAAAATGGTCGTGGCACACATGAATATCATAATGTGATGGGACGAATCGACATTATCACTGGAACATTAGGTAAAGCATTAGGTGGCGCATCGGGCGGTTACACCAGCGCAAAAAAAGAAATTGTAGAATGGTTGCGTGAACGCTCCAGACCTTATTTATTTTCAAATGCGTTAGCGCCTGTCATTACTGAAACGTCAATCAAAGTACTTGATTTACTGGAGTCCAGTCATGAATTATTGCAACGGTTGCGTGATAACAGCGATTATTTTCGCAAAAACATGCTGCAATTAGGTTTTAAATTAATTCCAGGTGAACATCCCATTATTCCAGTGATGCTAGGTGATGCGAAACTTGCAAAATTAATGGCGGATGAATTATTAAAAGAAGGTGTGTATGTGGTCGGGTTTTCGTATCCAGTTGTACCGCATGGGCAAGCGCGCATTCGCACACAAATGTCTGCCGCTCACGAGAAAAAACATTTAGATCAAGCAATCAATGCATTTGCAAAAATAGGCAATCAATTGGGAGTGATTTAAAAAATGAAAGCATTAGTAAAAGCAAAAGCGGAACGCGGCATTTGGTTAATGGATGTTCCAGAGCCTGAGATGGGACACAATGATGTCTTAATCAAAGTAAAAAAAGCGGCAATTTGTGGTACTGATGTGCATATTTACAATTGGGATGAATGGGCGAAAAAAAATATTCCTGTTCCTCTGACAGTTGGTCATGAATTTGTGGGTGAAATTGTTGCGATAGGTTCTGATGTTGAAGGTTTCAAAATCGGTGACCGCGTGTCTGGCGAAGGTCATATTGCCTGTGGATTTTGTCGAAATTGTCGCGCAGGCCGTCGCCATGTTTGTCGTAAAAATGTGAGCGTGGGCGTAACGCGGAATGGTTGTTTTGCAGAATACATTGCAATTCCTGCTGTGAATGCCTATCCCATCCCTGCTTCTATTCCTGATAGCGAAGCTGCAATATTAGATCCATTCGGTAATGCGACTCACACAGCACTGGCTTTTAATTTAGTGGGCGAAGATGTATTGATTACAGGAGCGGGTCCCGTTGGTCTCATGGCAATTGCGGTGGCACGTCATGTCGGTGCGCGTCATATTGTGATTACTGATGTGAATGAATATCGTTTAGCGCTTGCCAAAAAAATGGGGGCATCACTTGCTTTAAATATTCAACAAACCTCGTTAAAAGAAGCGATGAATATGTTAGGTATGCGTGAAGGTTTTGACGTAGGACTTGAAATGTCAGGCAATCCAACCGCATTTGCTGATATGTTGGTTCACATGAATCACGCAGGCAAAGTTGCGCTGCTTGGTTTTTTACCGCAAGAAACGCAAATCGATTGGAATAATATTATTATGAAAGGACTGCAGATCAAGGGTATTTACGGTCGGGAAATGTTTGATACGTGGTATAAAATGGTTTGTATGTTGCAGAGTGGTTTGAAAATCTCGCCGGTTATTACGCATGAATTTCATATGGATGAATTTCAAAAAGCATTTGATGCGATGTTGTCGGGTGAGAGCGGAAAAGTTGTGATGAGTTGGGCATAGACATTATTTGAAAGGAGTCAGTATGCTGAGTTTTTTAGCAAGGGTAGCCTATGAGTCAGTGGCTGGATTGTTTAGCAAAGAAAAACCGGATGCTATTGTGGATGCTGCCAGGCAAAACAATTTACCTAAAGTGAAAAAATTATTAGAAAGTAAAGCGGATGTGAATGCACGAGAAAATGATTCAGCCAACCGCAGATTCCACGATCAAACAGCGTTGTTTGCTGCTTGTGATATGGCAAAAAGTGGTGATCAATCTCACATAGACACTATAAGATTTTTATTGGCAGAAAAAGCCGAAATTAATTTTCGGTGTATTTATGGCACTCCACTTTTATCAGCTGTACGTCAAGGGAATACAGCGCTGATACAATTGTTGTTGGACTCTAAAGCAGATCCCAATTTAAAAGGTACCGACGAACATCTAACACCATTTATTGCTGCAGCTTGGGATGACAAAAATGAAGTTGTGGGTATTTTACTTAGAAATGGTGCTGATCCTGGAATTCGGGATTCGTATCAAGATACTGCGCTTGATAAAGCAATCGAATATGAATGCGACGATGTAAAAAAACTATAACGGATTTTTGTAATCAAAAACGAGATGAAGAAAAAAAAGATGCTTCTCAAAAAACAGCAGAAGTAACACCTGCAACTTCTCCTCGACGATCTGTGTAACACCACTCTTTTGTAGGGGCGGACCTATGTGTCCGCCCTGACTTTACAATTAAGGCCGCTAGGCGGACACATAGGTCCGCCCCTACAAAAAAAACGCGTGGACAAAATGTCGTTTGTCCAAAACATCATTTCTGCATCAAACAATACCGCCCATCACCATACACAACTCTCTTCTCACCGCGGTCCTGCGAACAATTTAGAGTACCTTTGGAAACTTGCACTTCGACACGCCCAGCTTTAAGTGCCGATTTTTTAATTTGGAAAAAATGTGAATTTAATACGCTAGCCGGTAAATTCGTAATATGTCCTGGCGCTGGAACATATACTCCACCACATGCGCCATTGATATCGACAGACACGCTATTAATGTTTACAACAGCCGCTTTATTTGACGCGGTACAAGAAAATTCAGCCGTTTCTACGCCAATCTGAAATTCCACTTTTACAGCAGCATAAGCTGATGATGCGCATAGCACCGATGTAGCTAAGATCAATGGTAACAACTTCATAAACACCTCAAGTAAATTATGGTTTTCCTACACGAATCCAAGTCTGCGTACGTCCCAGTATTGATAACCCAATATAACCACGCACATTGAGCTTAGTCCCATTCGCAATCACTTTTATAGTACAACTGTACGTTTTACCATTTTTTGGATCAAGAATTTGACCACCACTCCACTGCACGCCCGATTGCTTCATTCCTTCCAAAACAACCATGCCAACAATTCGTTGATTATGTCTAGAACCTTTGCACGCATCACAGACTTCATTTTCATCTTTGCCTGGACTTGGGTAAATTTTTAAAACCCTGCCGCTCAATGTATTATTTCCAGCGTTATATATCTCAAGAATACTTTTCGGTTTCCCAGTCACATCATCAATCGTTTTCCAATAACCGATTGGTGAACCCATATCCACTGCATAACTGGGCGATATAAACACAACACAGAACGTTATTAAACACATTAAAAATTTACTTAAGAATTTCATGCTTGTTCCCTCAACTTTGATAAAAAAGCATTTTATAGCCTTCTTGTTCATTTCAGCAACCCAAAGCTTTAACTTTTATTCACACTATTATAAGATACCTTCCACTAATGGCTTTTAGGTATTTCTAGCACCCCATCTGCGGGCCATCTTGTACATGAAAAAAAGCTTGCATATGAATAACTATGCGCGCATTTTTTCATGCACAATCTGACCCACATCTGGGGTGCTATAAACACCTAAAAACCATTAGTGAAAGGTATATTCCTCTCACTAGCGAATCCTGGAGCACTCAGCATGGCAATCAATCAACTCAGTCTATTACAAGTTAGACGGTTTCTGCCTTTATTTCTCACCCAATTTCTTGGGGCTTTTAATGATAATCTTTTTAAAAATGCCCTGGTGATTTTAATCACATTCACTCTCGCAACCTCCATGCGCTTAAATGCAGAAGTGTTAATTACCATTGCTGCTGGCATTTTCATTTTGCCGTTTTTTCTTTTTTCAGCAACTGCCGGTCAACTGTCAGATAAATTCGAAAAATCTCGCTTGATACGTTACACCAAAATCACCGAAATTATTTTAACGTTGATTGCAGCTGCAGGTTTGCTCACACATAGCATCACGCTGTTAATGGTCGTGCTTTTTTTATTGGGAACGCAAGCCACTTTTTTCGGCCCAATGAAATATTCCATTTTACCGGATCACTTGAAAGAAAATGAATTAATCGCAGGCAATGCATTTCTTGAAGCAGGTACTTATCTCGCTATTTTACTCGGCACAATTGTTGGTGTCATTTTAGCTGCATCGCATGCAGCTCCCGTGTTAATTTCGTGCTCCATTATTCTCATAGCAGTAGCGGGTTATCTCACCAGCCGCTGGATTCCCACTGCAACAATTGCAGCACCTGATCTTAAAATAAAATTTAATATTATTGAAGAAACAACAAATATTATTCGACACACCATGAAAAAGCGCGAATTAGCGCTCTCAATTTTTGGTATTTCATGGTTTTGGTTGGTCGGTGCAACGTATCTTTCTCAATTCCCAACTTATACCAAAGATGTGCTAGGCGCAGGGCCTTCTGTTGTGATGCTCTTCCTGATTTTTTTCACCATGGGAATTGGGTTAGGCTCACTTTTCTGTAATCGACTCTTGAAAGGTCGCGTTCACGCGACTTATGTTCCACTTGCTGCGCTCGGCATGACATTATTTGCAATTGATCTCGTGCTTGCTAGCCAGCACATTGTGACTAAATCAGGGCACTTATTAACTCTGACCGAATTTCTGAGTCACTTACAAAATTGGCATGTTTTATTAGATCTTTTCTTTCTTTCCGCATGTGGCGGAATCTATGTAGTTCCGCTTTATGCAATTTTGCAAAGTGAAAGCGAGCCAAGCTATCGTTCACGTGCGATTGCTTGCAATAACATCATAAACGCTTTATTCATGGTAATTGCCGCTATTGTCACCAGCATAATGCTCTTCTTGCATTTTTCCGTGACTGCGGTTTTTGTATTAGTCGCTATCGCAACTTTTGTTGTCGCGATTTACATCTGTAATTTATTGCCGGATGCATTGGTCAAATCATTTTTAATCTGGTTATTTAAATCTTTATATCGAGTCGAAGTACGCGGAATCGAAAATTATTACAACGCTGGCAATCGCGTTTTAATTGTATCGAATCATACTTCATTTTTAGATGCCGCTTTAATCGCTGCTTTTTTACCGGATAAATTGACGTTTGCGATTGATTATCAATATGCAAAAAAAGGTTGGGTAAAAGTTTTATTAAAATTAGTGAATACATTTCCTGTGGATCCCACCAATTCAATGGCAGCCAAATCATTGATTGAATATTTACGACGTAATCATCGCGTGGTAATTTTTCCTGAGGGACGTATCACAGTCACCGGTGCTCTCATGAAAATTTATGAAGGCCCTGGTTTGGTCGCCGATAAAGCACGCGCGAAATTACTGCCTATTCGAATTGATGGCGCACAATATTCGCCGTTTTCTTATCTCAGAGGAAAAGTAAAAATTCGCTGGTTCCCAAAAATTACCATTACCATTTTAGAACCGCGCACATTTGATTTACCTGATTCGATTACCGGTCGGCAACGCCGCGAACAAATTAGTGAACGTCTTTATGACATCATGGCTGACACCATGTTTCTGAGCAGTAATTTAAAGGAAACTGTTTTTCAATCATTATTGTCAGCAAAATCCGTACATGGCAAAAAACATGTTGTACTCGAAGATATTGAACGGAAACCGATTAATTATCAGCGCTTAATTTTAGGCAGTATTGTATTAGGCCGTCGCATTGCAAAATCAACTCAATCCGGCGAATATGTTGGTTTATTGTTACCAAATTCAGTGGGTGGTGTTGTCACTTTTTTTGCGATGCAAGCACATCACCGCATCCCGGCAATGCTGAATTTTTCTGCTGGGATTCAAAACTTATTACTTGCCTGCCGCACTGCACAAATTAAATATGTGTATACGTCAAAACGTTTTATTGAACTCGCTGACTTGCAAGCCACCGCTGATGCGTTAACTGCTGACGGAATTAAACTGATTTATCTTGAAGATGTGCGTGCCGCAATGGGCGTGGGAGAAAAATTACTCGGGAAATTATTTTCCTATTTTCCACAACTTTATTATCGTTGGTATAATGGCATTAACAAACACAATGAACATGAATTTCCATTAAAAGCAGCCGTCATTTTATTTACGTCAGGATCAGAAGGCGCGCCGAAAGGTGTGTTACTGAGCCATGCGAACATTCAAGCAAACCGTTTTCAATTGACTGCACGCGTCGACTTTAGTCCAGCGGATCGTGTTTTCAATGCGCTTCCGATGTTTCATGCATTTGGTTTAACCGCTGCAACTATTCTGCCAATCATCTCGGGTATGCGGGTATTCATGTACCCTTCTCCGTTGCATTATCGCATCGTGCCTGAAGTTTGTTATGACACCAACTCAACAATCACATTTGGCACCGATACATTTTTAGCGGGATATGCGAAATATGCTCATCCTTATAATTTTTACAGCATTCGTTATATTTTTGCGGGCGCAGAAAGATTGCGTGAGGATACCAGACGCATCTGGATGCAAAAATTTGGCATTCGTTTATTTGAAGGATATGGCGCAACAGAAGCCTCCCCTGTTTTATCCACTAACACTGCAATGCAATATAAAGCGGGCACGGTAGGCCGTTTATTGCCTTGCATCAAATATGAATTACGGCCGGTCGAAGGCATACAGGATGGTGCAAAACTTTGTATTTCTGGGCCAAATGTCATGATGGGTTATATGTTTGCGCATACACCGGGTGTCATTCAACCGTTGGAGGATGGTTGGCATGATACAGGCGATATTGTTGCAATTGACAAAGAAGGTTATATCACCATTAAAGGTCGTGCAAAACGTTTCGCAAAAATTGCGGGTGAAATGGTGTCTTTGACGGCAATTGAAGATGAACTTTATTTATTGTGGCCCGAAAATCAGCACGCCATTTTGTGCATGCCTGATCCGCGCAAAGGCGAACAAATTATTTTGATCACCAACACAAAAAATGCGACTCAAAAACAAATTCTCGAGCATTTCAAAACGCGTGGTGTTGCAGATATTGCGATACCGCGTAAGTTAATTATTCTGACTAAAATGCCAGTGCTGGGTAGTGGTAAGGTCGATTATCAGGCTGCAAAATATATGTTAGAAACGGATTATATGCAGCAGGATGAAGCAGAGGAAGAAGAAGATACCAATGACGATTAATATTCATTTGCAAATTGCATATAAACCAGGTTAACATGCGCCCTTTTTGATCAGGGCGCTCTTTATGACAAGATTTATTCTAGCTATTATCCTCGGCTTCTTATCAACAGCAAGCTTAGCCGACACCGTTTCTAAAAGTCCTGTCGCAAAAATTATGCTAACGCCAAAGCCGCATATTCAGGCCATGTGGATTAATGGTCTTTCCAAAATTACCAACATCATTACAACAGGCAAATACGCATGGGCGTTTGACACAAACCAAAACAAAGTCGCATTTTATAACGGAGAAAAATGGAGTGAGGCGCAAGCCATTTCTGGAATTTTAAAAATTACCGACTTTTTTCCAGCCTATCCACAAACAGCAACTAAACCTGAAGCATGGGTGATGGGAGAAACACCTGATGGATCACAAGGCGTTGCCTTTTTTAATGGGACAAGCTGGGCCGCCGCTCAAGATGTTTCTAAAATTTTAAAAACCGATAATTTATTATCGATTGAAATGCGTGTTTCAGCTGGATATGTCTATTTAACCGCACAGAAAAATAGATTAGCTTCGCCTGAAGCAACTGCAACTGTGTATTACTCGATAAATAATCCCAAAACACATACTTGGAGCGCAACACAACAACTTGAAGTTGATAATAATTTTGGAAGCTTGCAGTCAATGAATGACTTAACGCCCAGCTTATATTTTTTAACGTCCAAGGACGGAGAAAATCCACGCTTAACATTAAATAGATTAAGCGGAGAAGGCACACTAACCTCGACTGAACTCGCTGGAGCCCCATCGCCAAGTACCTTATTTGGCGGAGATTTAATTGTGAATAGGAATAATATTTATGTCAGCTACAATTCCACTGATGGTAAATCAATACTGGCGTTTAGCAACACCGGAAAAATCGATGCTTTGAGTTATGTATCATCTACTGATAAAAATCCATTTTTTACGCCAATCTATTATGGCGATAATGGATTGGTTTTTCGAGACCTTCAAACAGTGTCAAGTTATTCACTTTCATATATAAACACCGATAAACTGAATCCAAATTGGATAAATGTCCCAATAACAGATGCATTCTCCTATGCAGAAACAATCTACCGTCCTGATGGCGCTTGGGTTAACTATAATCGCGATAACATGACGCACATACTTGATTATGATTTTAAAAATAATCAACTCCATGAAACTCATTATCCCGTTGCAGCGTTATCCAAGCTTCGCGAGATAGCGCCTAATAAAATCGTTTCATGCAGCAGAATTGCTCGATATCCTACGCTCTATTATTATGATAAAGAAAATGCAGCACTCGGCTGGCAATTGATTGACATGAGTCAATCAAATTTAAGCTTGTGCGGGTATAGTTTAGGTGGAAACACGACGTATGATATTGTTGCCGGCGAAACTGTGTGGCTTTTTAATAAAGAACCAGAACAATCTTCTTTTAAAAAAATCAATAAGAAATTTCGCAAGTAGATCACGGACATTAAGCGCTGCTAAGCGAGCAAAAAACGCTCGCTAAGCAGCGCTAAATTCCGGGATGACAGAGTTCGGAATCAATTATGTGATTTAATCATCAAATCATTCCTTTTTTTCCCAATCGCCATTTAACGGCAGCAATAGCGAAGGGAACAATTTTATTGCTGAGCAACCCATTTTCTCGTAATGCTCGAGAGGCTTCATTCATAGTCGCGCCTGAACCATAGTAGTCATCCAACAATAAAATCGCTCCCTTGGGTATTTTGATATTTGGCGAAACAGATAAACGTTGAGTGACGTTGTGTTTGCGTTGATCGTTATTTAGTAACTCACCTTGTCGCGCTGTTGGCGGCTTATCCCAATACAATATATTTTTCATGGCTGGAATTCTTAAGTATTGCGCTAGCTGATAGACTAT
>CAZAXX010000074.1:0-11446 GCA_964489265.1 uncultured Coxiellaceae bacterium | reverse complement strand
TGCTGGGCCCGAGTGGATTTTCATTACTCGCTAATTTTACGACGGATGGAATACCCAGTTCGCGCTCCACTTCCTCAATCGGTTTGCCCGGTTGATAGGGAGTAATATTCCGTATATGCAAATTCGCT
This sequence comes from uncultured Coxiellaceae bacterium, assembly GCA_964489265.1. Taxonomy (GTDB): domain Bacteria; phylum Pseudomonadota; class Gammaproteobacteria; order DSM-16500; family DSM-16500; genus CAYRUP01. The sequence continues at coordinate 11,318 of CAZAXX010000074.1, read as the reverse complement.
AACGAACGAAAATCAATATCACTCATATGGTTTCCTCTTGTGGCCGCGCTTCTTTGAAAGCCATCTGTTGCTGACAATGCGCATCAATTCGGACTAAGGTTGGATAATGAGAAAGATCACACGCGAACCGTCTTGCATTATATAATTGCGGAACTAAAAAAATATCAGCAAGTGTTGGTGTATCACCAAAACAAAATTTTCCAACCTGATTTGCTGCCAGAAGTTTTTTTTCGAGAGCCGTTAAGCCAGTTGCAATCCAATGTTGATACCACTGATTTTTTTGTTCTTCCGTGATTTTTAATTCGTCGGTGAGATATTTCAACACGCGTAAATTATTTAATGGATGAGTATCCGCAGCAATCGCTAACGCAAACGAACGCACTAATGCTTTTTGATAAGAATCGTCTGGCAGTAATTTTGGAACCGGATGCAATTCATCTAAATATTCAATGATAGCGAGAGACTGCGTAATAATTTTATTACCGTCTTCTAATGCTGGCACCAATGACTGCGGATTAATTGCTTGATAGTCTGCAGAAAATTGTTCGCCGCCCTGTTTGACTAAATGAACGGGAACATCCGTGTAATTTAATTGTTTTAAATTCAACGCAATTCTCACGCGAAAACTCGCTGAGGAACGATAATAATGATAGAGTTTTAGCATTCAGTTACTCCAGATGTTTTCTGTTGTATCGCACCAAAAATACTATTTTGTTCTGCATCAAACATTTCAATGCGAACTTCATCACCGATCTGCATAAACGGTGTCGTCGGTTTGCCATGTTGCAGAATTTCCAGCATGCGTTTTTCTGCAATACAAGACGAACCCTGACTACGATCGATATTGGAAACCGTACCAGAACCAATGATTGAACCCGCCATTAACGCTCTGGTTTTTGCAGCGTGCGCGATTAACGTTGGAAAATCAAACGTCATATCTACACCCGCATTCGGCTTACCAAATAATTTTTTATTAAAGTGAGTCACTAATGGTAAATGAATTTTTTTTCCATCCCATGCACCATTTAATTCATCCAATGTCACCGCGACCGGTGAAAAAGCACTGGAAGGTTTACTTTGATAAAATCCAAAACCTTTATTGATTTCTGCTGGAATTAAATTTCTGAGCGAGACATCATTGACTAACATCATCAGGCAAATATAGTTTGCTGCATCATCAGGCGACACACCCATGGGCACATCCGTCGTAATGACAGCAACTTCTGATTCAAAATCGACGCCCCACTCAACATTTTCGACAGGAATATCATCATGCGGTCCTAAAAAATTATCTGAGCCGCCTTGATACATCAAAGGACTTGTCCAAAAATCCGCAGGCATTTCCGCACCGCGTGCTTTTCGCACTAATTCCACATGGTTTACGTACGCACTTCCATCTGCCCATTGATATGCGCGCGGAAGTGGCGCTGCAATAGATTGTTCTTGAAAAACCAGTGTATCCGTAATTTTTCCAGCATTCAGCAATGCATAACAATGTTCTAATTGAGGTTGACATACTTGCCAATGATCTAAAACATACTGCAACGTTGGTGCAACATCAGGCACCAACATCGCGCGCGCTAAATCTTTGCTGACGACAACCAAACGCCCATCGCGCGAACCATCTTTTAACGTTGCGAGTTTCATGAGTGCTCCGCTTTTAAAACGCCACGATTAATTTGATCCAATTCGATTGATTCAAACAACGCTTTGAAATTGCCTTCACCAAAGCCCTCATCACCTTTGCGTTGAATAATTTCGAAAAACACAGGTCCCAACATATTTTTAGTAAAAATTTGCAGTAACAAACGTTTCTCAGGTGCAACCGATCCATCAATTAAAATACGGCTTTTTTGTAAGCGTTCGACATCTTCGCCGTGATTAGGCAAACGCTTTTCGATCAGGGTGTAATAAGTATCCGGCGTGTCGAGAAATAACAAACCTTGTTGTTGTAATATTTCGACTGATTCATAAATTTCATTGGTGCCCAACGCAATATGTTGAATACCTTCGCCGTTAAAATCTTTTAAAAATTCTTCAATTTGCGATTTATCATCGGATGATTCATTCAAAGGAATACGAATTTTTCCGCATGGACTGGTCATCGCCTGACTTTTTAAACCCGTTAATTTTCCTTCGATATCAAAATATCGAATTTCTCTAAAATTAAAAATCTTTTCGTAAAAATTCGCCCACTTTGCCATATTGCCGCGATATAAATTATGCGTCACATGATCGATGTAAGTTAAGCCTGCGTTTTTTATTTCTGCATCGACTGCAATTGGGGAAAACTGTGCGGCATAATTTGCTTCAGCATTTTTATGATCCACAAAATAAATCAAACTACCGCCCACGCCATAAATGCACGGAATGCCATAGACACCTCGATCACAGGAGCGCGCGCCCTTGCTGATGGCATGCTGATAGGCAACTTTCGCATCAAGCACTTTGAAACCCATTGCCGATGTCGATGGACCATGTGCTTCTGCAAACTCATCCGCCAAACTATTTTTGCTGACATTTAGAATAAATCGAATATTATTTTGTTGATAAATGGTGATATCCAGTGAATGATGCTTTAATACAGGCTGAAATCCCATGCCAAGAAATTGTTTTTGCAAGACCGCAGGGTCTTTGGTTGTAAACTCAAGAAAATCAAATCCATCTGTACCCGCTGGATTGTAGGTTTGCATACTGATTTACCTCCTGTTTTTTTATGCAATGGGAAGATAGAATATTCAATTTAACAAAAGAGATCCAGGTTTTATGTCATACAAGCAATCATCTTATGTTTCAAAACCGGTTGATGCGAATGGAGTTGCAGAATACACCGACGAAGAAAATGCCGTATGGAACACGTTAATCACCCGACAGCTTGCGCTCATCAAAGATCGCGCTTGTGATGAATATATTCATGGAATCAATTTGTTAAATATGAGCGTGGACCGCATTCCACAATGCAATGAGATTTCCGCCGCGTTACAGGAAGCGACTGGCTGGGCGTTGGAACCGGTGCCTGCGCTGATTCCTTTTGAGAAATTTTTTAACTTGTTAGCGAACCGCCGGTTTCCCGCAGCGACTTTTATTCGCCGCCTGGATGAACTCGATTATTTGCAAGAACCCGATATTTTCCATGAAATCTTTGGCCACTGCCCGTTGCTCACCAATCCCGCTTATGCTGAATTTACCCATACTTACGGCAAATTGGGGTTAAGCGCCAGCAAGGAAGATCGGGTTTTATTAGCTCGCTTGTATTGGTTTACGATTGAATTTGGTTTGCTCAAACAAAAAGATCAATTGCGAATTTATGGCGGTGGTATTTTATCATCGAAAGGTGAGACGGTTTATGCGCTGGAAGATACGCATGCCGCGCGCAAACCATTCGATGCGCTCGATGTATTGCGTACGCCCTATCGCATCGACATTATGCAACCGGTTTATTTTGTAATAAATAATTTTGACACGCTGTATGATTTGACTAATATGGATTTACTTGGATTAATTCATAAAGCACGCACACTGGGCGAACATGCGCCACTTTATTCTGTTTAACTTGGAGTTTTTTATATGAACCAAACTTGTGATCTTTCGAGTAAGCGTTGTCTTCCCTGCGAAGGCGGCGTTCCTCCGTTGAGCAAAGAAGCCGTTGCTGATTTATTAAAAAAATTAACCGATTGGCAGGTCAATGCAGAAGGGACGATGATTACCCGTCGTTTTAGTTTTAAAGGATTTTATAAAACAATGGCGTTTGTGAATGCAATCGCCTGGATCGCCAATCAGGAAAATCATCATCCGGATATGGAAGTCGGTTATAACTATTGCGTAGTGCATTTTACGACGCATGCGATTAACGGATTATCGGAAAATGATTTTATTTGCGCTGCAAAAGTGGATAGCTTGGGATATACAAATTCATAAGGAAACGCTCATATGCAACATATCGGTTTTATTGGTTTAGGCATCATGGGAAAACCCATGGCATTAAATTTAATTCGTGCAGGTTACACCGTTTCTGTTTTCACACGACGCGAGGAAGTTGCTGCGGCTTTAAAAAAAGCCGGCGCAAAAAATTATTCATCTCCAAAAGAACTCGCAGCGAATGTCGATGTCATTATCTCAATCGTGCCAGCTACCGCCGATGTGGAAGAAGTGTTAGTGGGCAGAAATGGCATTATTCACAGCGCAAAACCAGGCTGCATCGTGATTGACATGAGCACGATTTCAGCTAGCGCAACGCAACGCATTGCAGCGCAACTTGAGAAAAAACATATTGAAATGCTGGATGCGCCAGTCTCTGGCGGTGAAAAAGGTGCGATTGATGGCTCGTTAACGATTATGGTTGGCGGCAAAGCTGAGATTCTAAAAAAAGTGAAACCTATTTTTGAAGTGCTCGGCAAACAAATTACGCTGATTGGTGATCATGGCGCTGGGCAAATTGCGAAAGCGTGCAATCAAATTATTATTGCAGAAACCATTCTTGCTGTCAGTGAAGCATTGACTCTTGCCGAAGCATCCGGTGTCGATGCGGCCAAAGTGCGTGAAGCATTATTGGGTGGTTTTGCAAGTAGTCGCGTGTTGGAAATTCATGGCAAGCGCATGCTGGATGACGATTACAAACCCGGTTTCAAATCCGTGTTGCATCGCAAAGATATGCATCTTGCTTTAGAACATGCGCATCAGGTTGGTGTTGATTTGCCATGCGCAAAAGAAGCGATGCATGCGCTAGATCGTTTAGTGATGAAAGGTCATGGCGAATTGGATTCTTCCGCAATTCATTTATTGGTTGAGGAATAAAAATGTCTAAAACCAAACTCACCTACTCATGCCAAGCCTGCGGCGCACAATTTCCGAAATGGTCAGGGCAATGTCTGCAGTGTGAGGCTTGGAATTGTTTAGTGGAAGAAGTGAAACAAACGGCAAGTCATCCGCGTTATCAAGGTTACGCAGTTGGTGAACCGATGGTTACGCAGATGACGGAAATTGAGCTGCAAGAAGAAGACGCGCGTTTAGCGACTGGTTTGAAAGAATTGGATCGCGTGTTGGGTGGCGGTTTAGTGATGGGTTCTGCTGTTTTGATTGGTGGTGATCCTGGGATTGGCAAATCGACTTTATTATTGCAGACACTTTGTCATCTAAGTCAGGAATTAAAAGTTTTGTATGTCACGGGTGAAGAATCTTTACAGCAAGTGACTTTGCGCGCGCGACGGTTAGGTTTGCCAGAAGATAAATTACTGTTGCTGGCTGACACGCACGTCGAACGTATTTTAAAAATCGCGCAAAAAGAACAGCCCAGCGTGTTAGTCGTCGATTCGATTCAAACAATGCATACGGATTTATTACAATCAGCGCCCGGTGCAGTGGGTCAAGTGCGCGAAAGTGCGGCGCAACTCGTGAAATTTGCAAAACAAACGCAGTCTGCTTTATTTTTAGTGGGTCATGTTACCAAAGAAGGAACGCTCGCAGGACCTCGTGTGTTGGAGCACATGGTTGATACAGTGCTGTATTTTGAGGGCGAGCAAGATAGTCGTTATCGTTTGATTCGTGGTGTGAAAAATCGTTTTGGTGCTGTGAATGAATTAGGTATTTTTGCGATGACGGATAAAGGGTTGCGTGAAGTGAGCAATCCTTCCGCGATTTTTTTATCGCGTTATGAAAAACCTGTTTCGGGCAGCGTGATCATGGCGACGAAGGAAGGCACGCGGCCATTATTAATTGAAGTGCAAGCCTTGGTTGATCAAAGTCACATGGCGAATCCACGTCGTGTGTGTGTGGGCTTGGATCCGCAACGACTGTCGATGTTGCTGGCGGTATTGCACAGACACAGCGGTATACCGACGTTTGATCAAGATGTTTTTGTGAATGCAGTGGGTGGTGCGCGCATTACAGAAACGGGCGGTGATTTGGCGTTGTTACTCGCTGTTTTATCGAGTATGCGTAATCGTCCGGTGCCGCATGACATGATTATTTTTGGCGAAGTGGGTTTGGCTGGAGAAATTCGTCCTGTGCAAAGTGGTCAGGAACGGTTGCGTGAAGCGGCGAAGCATGGATTTAAGCATGCGATTATTCCGCATGGGAATGCGCCGAAAGGAAATATTGAAGGCATGAAAATTTTTGCGACGCATACGTTGCAGGAAGCGGTTGAGTGTTTTAAAAATTTATAAGTCGTCTCGAAGGCTTTCTAAGCAGTAGCACGTCGCCCCCGCGGTTCACAAAAATTAGGATACTCTGCACTTCCTTGCTTTATCGTGATTACCCCGCTCAACTTTTTCCTCTTTCTTTTGTGCGTAACAAGGCGTGAATGTTTTTCTGCTGCTTTGCTGCTGAACAGGTTGAACTGTAGCCTTCACGACGACATCACGCTGTGGACCACTCAAATTCCTCATAATATCTTTTAATGAAGCTGGAAGATTTCTTTTTTGCTTCATCTCTTCCTTCTCACTTGAGGTCAGATTTTTTTGTAAATACTGCTCGAGCAATTTTACATAGCGATATTTCTTTCTAATAGCCGCTAAATTATAAGTATGATTAAAGAACGTGGCAGCATGGGCAGCCTGATATTTTTCCTCGGCGCTTTTGGCTTCCGGTTTAGCTCGCTGTGATAATTTATAAAGTGACAAAGGTAATTTTGAATGCTCTTTTTCTCTGAAAACATCTTCACCATGTTTGCAAACATGCATTAAAGCTTTAATTGCAATTGTTCCACAACTGAAAAAATCTACTTGCAATTGTTCACGGTTAGAAAGTACACATGCAGACGGTAAAGCTGTCTGAACAATTTGTTGAGTCGAATTATCAGAAGGTTCAGAATCAACAACAAAACAATAGACTCTCCCATCAACTTGTCTCAGATAAAGTGTTTGTGCATGAACACCTGAAACATAAATAATCTTGGCATTGTCGCCCTCTTTAGCAAATTTTAATGAGCTCAAGAGATTACTTAATTTTTCGCCTACATCTTCCTGGATGACATACATATTGTTTTTATCATAATGCTCACCAGCCAGTTGAATAATCTTAAAATAAACAAATAAAGCGATAAATTCGTATGTTAAAAAATATTCGCCTTTGTGATCTCTATCAACTTCATTTATTTTACCTTCTTCAGCCAGAGGATTTTTTGGATGGCGTTGCAAGATTCCTGTCGACAGTGGATGTTCTTTATTGAATTCTTCACGTCGATTCTTTTCACTTGCTACGGTATTTATGACAGCACCTGGATGGACATAAGTATCAACTGCACTGACCAGCACAAATCCATCTTGCGTGACAGAAACATTTTTTGTCGCTTGTTTATTTTCAGCCACCAGATATTGAGACTTCGAGTCAGTTGCAGGCACATCACAACTGGGATCCAGATGCGCTGACATCGTATCCCTTGGAAAATAACCTGCTGGTGTTCGCCCACCGGTGCCGACCGTTATTCTTTTTATTGTGACATCTTGTGCAAATACTTTTTCAGCAAATTTAAGTAGCAACGGTTTAAAAATATCTTTTGCAATTTCACTCACACCTTCCCACGAATCAAAACAAAGCGTTTCCGTTTTGATATCATGCCAGATAAATGCTTGTGCGATAAATCGGTCCTGGTGCATTAAAACATAAAACCCACCGGTATCTTCCAGCGTACCATAGACCGCATAACGTCCCCCCATATCACCAACGGATTGGCAATTTTTAGTTATCTTTCCTAAAATTAATCCCAGCCCTTTTTTTAATTCAGCATGCGTGACTTTCCTAAATACCAATTTGCGATCAAACCCTTCTAATTCATCGCCAAAAATAGTGATATCAGGAATGCTGTCCAGTTTTTTATAATGCGGATTTCTTTTAATAGAATTCAATATTGCTAATGCTGCATTGAAATTTTCTGGCGCAACGCCATGCTTTAAACAGAGATCAGCGAACTCTGGATTCATAGCATAATTTTTATAGCCTACATTACCCGCGAATCTCGCGATTTCTTTACGTATTTCTTCATTGGATTTATTTTTGGAAGCACTTGGATACTGTTCTTTATAAAGCTGCCAATCTTGGTCTTTCTCTAACTCAGCCGCAAATGCAGCGTACTTCAAACCACTGAGCCCTAATCTTAAAGCTATTTCAATCCAAAAATCTTTGTCCCACTCGCTCTCTTTAGAAAAATTAGGATTAGGTAATCCAAACTGACAGAGATCATGAATAGGTTGATTGGCTTCTACGTTTGCATATTGATTAATATACTTAGCTATTTTTACAAAATCGCCTTTAAATAAACGGAGCAATTTAACTGTATAAGTGACTGCTTCATCATTGCTATGAGTTTCTAGAAAAAGTGCCTCAAACAACTCTTTAATTTTAACTCGCTCTATGCAAAGATCAGCCACGCTTAATATAAATTTTAAAATAAACGTACTATTATTACCTTTTTCATGAAAAACCCAACGAAATAAACGCTGATGTAATATCGGTGAAGCGAGCAGCTCACTAAAGGAAAATGGCCGTTTGGGTAAAATGCTATACCATTCTGGTGGACTTGATATCAAACCTCTTCTTAACAAGACGTCTATCCAGGCAATTAAGGCTCCCCTATCTGCATAATCATATAACTTGGTAATAAATTTTTGTGATAGCCGTTTTGGTTCTATTACTTCAAAAAAATTATTTAAGAGATCAAACTGGGTTTGATAAATGTTATTCTCTAGCATAGGCTTACCCCAATTCTTCCAATTATCCGTGAGTTCAAGAAACCACAGATAATCAAACTCTAAACCCTGACTTAATTCCGGTTTCGATTGATAAATCAATTTTGCCAACTCAACATTTTGTTGTTTTAACGCATAAGTGATGCAACAAGCTGCTATTTTGGGTGTTATACACGAAGCAATTGGATGCTCTGGATTCAGAGCTAACCATTGATAAAATTCGGGTTGGTTTAATTTTGCGGAATAGAGAGCGGCATAGCGAATAATGGGTATTACTTTTTCTCTTTGCATTTTTTCAAAAAACATTAACAATCTTGGTACACTCAATTCCCCTGGCTTATTAAACAGATATCTTCCATCGGTGTTAAATAAGTCATACAATGCGTAACGTTCCGTTTTATCCAGTCTCTGCCAATCCTTCCTTTTTAGCTCGCCTATCCTATTTTTATAAACTGTATAGTAATTATGCGGCTTTAAATCTTCTAGTATCGTTAGGGTATTTTGTAAAGACTGCTTCTCTCCACTTGACTCGCCAACGAGAGGCGTTATTCCTTCATCATGAGCGTATTGAAAATGACTTGCCAATGTCTCTAAGCCTGAAACAAAATAAGGCGTAAAATCTTTATTGTGAGGTTTAGCATGACCTCTTTTTTGGACAATTGATTGAATCGCACACTGAGGGTCAAGATTCGTACAAAGCTCAGCAAATTCTCCAGTTTGATTAAAGTATGCGTATCGCAATTTCTCTTTTGCTTCATCTAACGAATGGCGCTCAATTTTCTTATCTTTTAATCGTCGATAAAAAAACTCACCTGTTTCTGGATCTCGATAGGCACGGATGTGATCGTCATCTGATACAAAATAATTACCTGGCTCAGTTGGCGGCGACATCAAAAAAATCTGATAACCTGCAAGCCTGTTACTCTCGTCAATAGTGTGACGCCTGAACTGATTGAGTACTGTATGTTTTAAAAGGGTTTTTTGCGCTGCTTTTTTAATTCGATCGTTTGACTGAGTATCGCTTCGATATATTTTTTCAAAAACCGATAACTTATCTCTTGCTTCAAAAAAAGGTATTAGATTTGAAGCAAATTTCCAGAAGAGTTCAATTTCACTTTTATAAAAAGTCATCACCTCATCTTTTGCTTCTTTTTCTTCTGGAGATGTTGATTGCCGATATTTTATTGAAAAAATATCTGTTCTTTCTTGCGCGTTTTTGACTGCAAAACCAGCTTCTATGATTTCACTATTCACGACTGTCATTAGTTTTGTAATAAATTTATAAAAAGACACGGCTTGTATCCTCGTGGTATATATATATTTTTTTTTATTTATGCATTTAAAGAAGAAGAAATGACATCTTGTGTTTTATCTACTTCAACACGTACACGTTGCGTAATACGCGTTAATAATTCATAACCTGTTGTAGCACTATATTCAGCAATAACTTCCACCGGTAATCCAGGGCCCCACAATAAAACGGGATCACCTACTTTTGCATCGGGTTGGGTGCGCAAATCAACCGTGATCATGTCCATCGAGACACGTCCCGCCAATGGACAAGGACGACCATTCACCAACACTGGCGTGCCATTTTGTGCATGACGCGGATAACCATCGCCATAACCTATGCCAATCACACCGATGCGCATATCTTCCGAGCAAATCCACGTGCCACCATAACCTACTCGTGAACCTTTCGTAATTTGATGAATGGCAATTAATTCTGAACTCAACGTCATGACCGGTTGCAAGTGATGTTCCACGCCACGATGTCCGGCAAAAGGTGACGCGCCATATAACATAATGCCAGGACGCACCCACTCTCTGTGTGCAGAAGGCCAGGCGATCACGCCGCCTGAATTTGATAAACTGTGCGGACCTGACAACTGTTTTGTAGTTGCATCAAATAATTCGATTTGTTGCAACGTCGGCGCACGATCCAACGAATCTGATTCCGCAAAATGCGTCATTAAACCAATCGGTTTTTTGACGTGCGGACAATTCATTAAGCGTGCATAAATTTCTTGTACTTCACTCGGTTGAAATCCCAGTCTATGCATCCCGGTATCTATTTTCAGCCAAATGGTAACAGGCTGGCTAGAGTCGCTTTTTTCCAGCATTTCAACTTGTGATACATGATGCACAATTAAAATAAAATTATTCGCTACCGCACAAGGTAATTCTTCTGCAAAAAATAATCCTTCCATTAACACGACAGGATTTTTCACACCGGCTGCACGCAGTAGCATGCCTTCTTCCGAACACGCAACACCCAGTGCATCTGCATTTGGTAATGCGGTTGCGATACGTTCCAAGCCATGACCATAGGCATTGGACTTGACCATCGCCATCACGGCGCTATTCGGCGCCATGTTTTTGACTTGTTGCAGATTATGCTGAAGGGCAGCTAAATTAATTGTAATTTTAGTTGGACGGCTCATAGTTAATATGGATTTCTAGTAAAGTTTTCAAAACAAGTATATTGCCCCAAGAATGTTAAGCGTACTTTACCAATCGGGCCATTACGTTGTTTTGCAATAATAATTTCTGCGGTACCTTTGTCAGGCGTATTTTCGTTGTAAACTTCATCACGATAAATAAACACAATTAAATCGGCGTCTTGTTCAATTGCGC